>CAZCMC010000013.1:10021-12712 GCA_964499665.1 uncultured bacterium
GACATCGTGGCGTCTGTCCTGCCGCGCCTGACAGAGGAATATGAGATCGATCTGGTCATCGCCAACAGCGAAAACCTCGCTGGTGGCTTCGGCGTGACCCCCGCGTTGGCGGAAGAGATGTTCGCCCTCGGTGTCGATATCCTGACCTCAGGCAACCATATCTGGGATAAGAAGGAGGTTGAGGAGTATATTGCAAAGGAGCACCGACTGCTTCGACCTGCGAACTATCCGGAGCAGGCGCCGGGCAAGGGAAGCCTGGTAGTGGAGCAGGGCGGGTGTCCGGTCGGGGTGTTGAATCTCCAAGGGCGGGCGTTCATGCCTACCATAGATTGCCCCTTCCGGATCGGTGACCGTGAGATCGTGCGGCTGCGCCGACAGACTGCGCTTATCTTTGTGGACTTTCACGGAGAGGCGACCGCGGAGAAGCAGGCCTTCGCCTGGTATGTGGATGGGAGGGTGTCCGCGGTGATCGGGTCCCACACCCATGTCCAGACCGCTGATGAGCGGATCCTTCCTGGCGGGACCGCGTACCTGACCGATGCCGGGATGACAGGCGGTCGCGACTCGGTGATTGGAATGAACATTGAAGAACCGATCGCCAGATTCGTCACTGGCCTGCCGAAGAGGTATCATCCCGCCACCGGCGCTCCCCAGCTCTGCGGCGCGGTGGTGGAGATCGACGAGCGGAGCGGCCGGGCGGTCTCGATCGTGCGGATCCAGCGGGAACCGTGAGGCGTGTGGATGTCGGCGCGGATCCTTGACGGCACGTCCATCGCACAGGAGATTCGCCGGGAGGTCCGACTCGAGGTCGCCGAACTGACCAAGTGGACCAGTTCGGTTCCGTGCCTGGCGACGGTCCTGGTCGGGAACGATCCGGCCTCGACCACCTATGTCCGAAATAAGGTCAGGGCGTGTGAGGAGGTCGGGATCGTCTCTGTGCGGATCGACCTGCCGGCCGATCTGTCGCAAGACGCACTCCTGCATGAGATCGCGCGCCTGAACCGCGATCCATCCGTTCACGCCGTCCTGGTGCAGCTTCCCCTTCCGCCCCATATCAGTGAAAGGCGGGTCCTGGAGGCGGTCCTCCCGGACAAGGACGTTGACGGATTCCACCCTTCCAATCTGGGCGGGCTGCTGGCTGGCAGCCCTCTCTTCGTGGCCTCAACCCCTCTTGGGATTCTGGAGTTGCTGACCCGGAGCAATGTGACGATCGAGGGGAAGCACGCGGTGATCGTCGGGTGGAGTGTTGTGGTCGGCAAGCCGACGGCGTTCCTGCTGCTGCAACAGCAAGCGACTGTCACCATCTGCCATATCAAAACTCGGGATCTCGGCTTTCATACGCGGCAGGCTGATATACTGGTGGTGGCGGCTGGCAAGCCGGGCCTGGTCACCGGCTCGATGGTCAAGGAGGGCGCCGTGGTCATCGATGTTGGGGTGAATCGCCTCGCCGATGGACGCATCGTGGGTGATGTAAGCTTTTCGGAGGTGGCGGAGAAGGTTTCACTGATCACGCCGGTTCCGGGTGGGGTCGGCCCGATGACAGTGGCCATGCTATTGAAGAATACCGTGCAAGCCTGCCGTCTGGCGTGCGGCGCCGCCGGTCGTCATGGCGTTGAGTTGGTCCGCTAAGTGAGGGAGCAACACGACATGCTCGAGCTGAGCTATTCCGCCGGTGAACGACAGCATAGGTGCCTCTCTTGAGAGGTGTGAGAGCCCATGCTCGATGAGCTACGCCCAGTGGATGAGGAGGCCCGCGCTGTCGATCGGGAGGAGGCAGAACCTCCCATGCTGACCAAGCAAGAGGCGATCGATGAGGTCAGGCGGTGGTTCGAACAGTACAAGATCGATCCCGACCAGATCTTCGCCAGATCCGGAGAGCTGATCGTGCGGTACGGGGATCTGATTCATCACCTCGAACAGGAAACCGAGGATGGACGATTACTCCTCCGGGCTATCTCCCGTGGCCGGTTGATCCGGCAACAGCGCCAGTTCCCAGGCCTCGAGGTGGATCATCGAAAGTGACCTACGGGAATGAGAGCTGCAGTGTCGTCTGACCCGGCGGAGGTCATCGTTGACCGGCAGGAGCGTGTTCTGCTCATCACATGGAAGGACGGGCATCGGAGCGTCTACTCGTTCGATGATCTTCGGCGGGACTGTCCCTGCGCCTCGTGCGATGATGCGCGAAGCAGGCAGAAGACCGGCGGTGGACTGTCTGTTCTCACCGGCCCGGTCTTGCGACGCGGCGAGACGCAGGTCACCGATTATCACGCGGTAGGGTGGTATGCCCTCAATTTTACGTGGAACGATGGGCACGACACCGGGATCTATACGTACGAATCGCTTCGGGCCAAGTGTCCCTGTGAGCAGTGTCTGTCGGGAGGCACACCACGGTAAGGCGCGTCATCCTTCGACCTCAAGTGGCTGGCGTGTCCAGGCCTGCAGTGAGGAAGTGCGTAGAGGCGTCGTTCCCACACGCCAGCAGCGGAAGGAAAGGCAGTGGGTGTAGCGAAGCGGAGTCAACGGGGCCAGTAGCACAAAGGAGGGATGGATGAAAAAGGTGATGAAGCGATCAAAGGGGCGTTCGGTTTCTTCGAAGTCCGCTAAGGGAAAACGGCCGGCGGCGGCCAAGGCGGTTCGCAGGCCGAAGGCGGCAGCAGTGAAGGCGAAGCGCAAGGCGACCCCTGCCAAGCC
>CAZCMC010000013.1:12812-18973 GCA_964499665.1 uncultured bacterium
AAGGCGACCCCTGCCAAGCCGAAGCCCAAAGCGGTGGCGGCTGCGGCCAAGGGGCCCTCGGTCACCACCCTTCAGCGCCGGATCCAGGCATTGGAAGAGCAGCTTCGGGCTCGAGCTCAAGACGGGGTAGAGGTCGCCCGTTGGAAACAGTACCATAGTCAGCTCCAGGAGCAGGTGAAGGCCAAGGACTCCATGCTGGCGTTCAAGGATAAGGAACTGTTGGAGTTGAGGCGACAGCGCGAGGAGTTGAACGCGCAGCTCAAGAAAAAGGATAAGTAGGCCTGGGGGGCGGCGGATGCGGGCAGTCCAGTTGCGAGGACCGGGGATCATCGAGCTCGTCGACGTTCCAGCCCCATCTATCGGCTTTGGGGAACTCCTGTTGGAGATGAAGGCATGTGGTCTCTGTGGGACCGATCTGGCCAAGATCTTTGGTGGGAAGAGGCCTGAGGGGCCCGTCCCACTAGGCCACGAGCTGGTGGGCGTGGTCAGGGCGGTCGGCGAGGGGGTCACTCGCTTCGTCCACGGAGATCGGCTGGCGGTCGCGCATCATGTGCCTTGCGGGCGCTGCCGCTACTGCCTTCATGGCAGCGAGCCGATGTGTCCGCAGTTCAAGATGACCAACATTGACCCCGGCGGGTTTGCTGAGCTCGTCCGGATTCCAGCCCTGCAGGTGGAGCAGGCGGCATTTCCCCTCCCTGCTGCCCTTCCTGATGAAGCCGGCGTCTTCATGGAGCCGTTGGCCTGTGCCCTGCGAGCGGTGAAGCGATCCGACGTGCAGGCTGGCGACCGAATTGCCGTCGTTGGGACAGGGTGTATGGGACTGCTGGTCGCTCAGGCCGTTGCGCTTCGTGGCGCGAGACCGATCTGCCTTGATCTGCGGGAGGAACGTCTCGAATTAGCCAGAACCCTGGGGCTCGAGTGCACCCTCAATGTCGCGAGATCGGAGCCGGTGCAGGCGCTCCTCGAGCTCACCGAAGGGGAGGGGATCGATGGGGCCATCCTCACCGCGGTCAACGGGCCGATCCTGGAGGCGGTCCTCGGATCGCTGCGAGCGGGAGGAAGGATTAATCTCTTCGCCGATTCAGTTGGCCCGAAACATCTGCCGGTAGACCTGAGCGCCTTTTGGCAACAGGAATTCTCGTTGATTGCGACCTACTCCACCACGCCGGCTGAACTCAGGGAAGCGATCCGCATCCTGGCCAGCGGCTTGATCCAAGTCCACCCGCTCGTCAGCCACCGCTTTGACCTCACGCGATTCGAAGAGGGCGCGCGTCTTCAACGAGATGGGCGAGCGACCAAGGTCCTGTTCTTTCCTGTCCCGAGTGAGAACCCTGATGGTGCTGAACGTCCTTGATGGGACGATGTTAGCGGCGGTGCTTCACGGCGCCAGAGATGTCCGGCTGGAAAAGGTGCCGATCCCTCGCCTGGACCCCGAGGACGTCCTGGCCAAGGTTGAGGCCGCCTCGCTTGATTTTACCGATCGGAAGGTCTATCTCCGTGGATACCATCCGATGATCGAGATCCCCGGCCTCTTCGGGCACGAGTGGGCCGGGGTCGTCGTCGCGGCCGGTGAGCGTGCTGATCCAAGGTGGCGGCCCGGGATGCGAGTAGTAGCAGCCAACTCGGCGCCCTGCAACGAGGCGGATCGATCCGCCCGATGCCGTCCATGTCAACGGGGTCGCCTGAGCATGTGCGAGCGATTGGTCTACAACAACGGTGCATTCGCGCCGTACATCCGGATCCCTGGGCGGATTGCGTCGGTAAACCTCATTGAGCTGCCACCGGACACCCCATTCGAGGAGGCAGCGCTGGCAGAGCCGCTTGCGTGTGTCATGCACGCGATACGGCGGGTCCCCATCTGCAGCGGGGAACTCGTGGCGATCATCGGGGCCGGACCGATCGGCCTGATGTTTGTCTCGGCGCTGCGCGCCCGCTACGGGCAAACGATTCGCATCCTCTCTCTGGACCATCACGACGACCGTTTGGTCTTGGCGGAAGCCCTCGGGGCCGACGTAGTCCTCAATACTCGCAGTGGGCTTGGGCGGAATCAGGTGAAGAAGGTTCTCGGGTTGGAGCGGCCCGATGTGGTTGTTGAAGCGGTAGGGAGCGAGCAGGCCCACCAAGAGGCATTTGACCTATCGGCCCGGGGGGGGGTCTTGGTGTCCTTCGGGGGGGTGGCTCGGGGCACAGTACTTCCCCTCGATCTGCATCGGCTGCATTACGAGGAAGTCCAGATTGTTCCGATCTACCATCATACGCCGACCGATTTCGCTGATGCCGTCCGAGCGATTGTCAGTCGTGAGGTCCCCGTTGGCCCGCTGATCACGGCGCGCCTTCCCCTCTCGGAGCTGCAGATGGCTCTCGAAATGGCGCAGGAGCGGACGACCCTCCGGACTATCCTGCTTCCCCAGAAGGAAGGGGGCGAGCGGGTGATGGAGTCCAGATGACACGGCGGATGGCTTTCGGGGGTGGTCTCACCTGGCCCGCATCGGTCAGAGCGTCAACTGTTTCATGACCGCCGTGCTCCCCTATATGCGATAGTCATCGCTCGGGGGACAAGCCAGCCAAGGAAGCTCGCCAACACTCCCTCATGCCTCTCGTTACTCCGGCAGCTCGGGGGCCTCTATCTTCGGGAGCTCGCCGGTCAGACTGTCCAGGAAGGCCACGAGATCCCGCTCTTCTTCGTGTGTCAAATCAAGGCGCTGCAGGTTCGGATCCTTCCGTGGATCGTTCCCGCCTCCCTTATTGTAAAACGCGATGACCTCCGCTAAGGTGTCGAACGCGCCATTGTGCATGTAGGGAGATCTCGAAGCGACGTTCCGGAGAGTCGGGGTCTTGAATGACCCGAAATCCTTATCCTGCTTGGTGACCAGGTAGCGTCCAGGGTCCGCGGTCAACGCACGATACTCCGGCACCCCCATCCGTTTCGCGTCAAATCGCAAAGACGCAAGAACTCTTGGGTCCTTCAAGAATTCGGCCTCTGGGACGCCGAGGTTGTGGAATCCGTTGTCCGTGAGGGCTGGACCGTTGTGGCAAAGGGTGCAGCGGGCCTTCCCCTTAAAGAATTCGAGACCTCTTCGAGCTGAAGTGGAGAGGGCAGTGAGGTCACCTTTCGTATACCGGTCGAAGGAGGAATCGGCCGTGACGATGGTCCGCTCGAAGGCCGCAATCGCCTTCCCGATGGCGTCGGGAGTGGGGCCGGTTCCAAAGACCTGTCGGAACCGCTCCATGTAATCGGGAATGGCATGTAGCCGCTCGATGAGCAGGTCCAGGTTCTGGTTCATATGGAGGGGGTTCTGAATCGGGCCGAGGGCTTGCTTCTCGAGGGTGCTTGCCCGACCATCCCAGATCAACGTCGTGTTGTAGGCGACGTTGATGAGGGTCATGGAGGCGCGACGCTCCACCTGAGTGGGATAGGCCGGCGATTGCCGATCCTTAAAGGCCCAGCCCTGATCGGGCTGGTGGCAGTGAACGCACGATCGGCTTCCATCGGCCGAGAGTCGGTAATCGAAGAACAGCATCTTGCCCAAGCTGACCTTCTCCGGTGTCATCGGATTCTGGACTGGGATCGGTACAGGGGGGAGCGGGCCGATCTCGGCAGAGGAAGCGATCGAGGGTTGCGCGAGACCGGACCCCCCCGTCGATCCTATGGCCAGTACGGCAAGTACGACGGCGATCATGAATGCAAGCGCTGTTCTGTTGGGACCGCGTCGCATTATCTCACCTTACGACGACGCAGGGTTCCCGATAGAAGCGAGTTGTGGCATTTGACTGGAGCCTAACACCCTCTCTCCAGACGGTCAAGCCGGCTTTCGTGGGTGGCGCCGCGACGAAAAAAGTGTTGACAAGATCGGGTCGGGGCGATAAGGATGTTTCGAATCTGCTGAGCTCTCAGACTGTCGGCATCATGAACAACGCGTATTTGAGCGGGCGCTAGAAATGGTAAGAAGACGAGGGAATGGAACGGCACGGGTCCCGGCGGTCAGGCTTGCCCATCCGCCGAGCAATGGCGGGAAGGCCGATGAGCGGGAGGGATGGGCTCTGATCCCGGTTCGGCAGAACCAGAATGGGCCGAGTCTCGATCGAGCCGATTCCGCTTCTTCCCTGAAGCTACGGTTTCATCATTATCGGGGTGTTCATTGGGTCCTGTCGGGCGGGCCCATGGCGAAGGTGTACAGCCCCGTGGTGGTTCATGACGACTGTCGGGGCTGCCTGGTCTGCGGCCGCACCACCGAGTGGTTCATGGAATTCGCGAGGCTTGCCCATCGTCTCACCGGGATGAACCTTCGCGACTGCCTTCACTGGGGCCATCTATTCGACAACCCGAAACCGTTGATCGTTGCCACCTCCAACCTGCTTCGTTGCAATCTCGAGACGGTCGCGAGGTTACGTGAAAGCTACTTCGGCTTAAATGTGATCTCGCGCCCCTCCCTTCGGAGGGTCTGGCCGTCGGATCGAGTCCTCTCCCAGAGCGAACGTTTTGAAGACCGACTGACCATCGTCGGCAGGATGGTGGAGCTCTGGGAGGATGGTCAGTATATCGGCTGGCCGAGCTAGACGCCGCTCGTCCGCCCCGCATACCCTCATCTTCAGCTCCGTGTGAAGCTCCGCTGCCTCTGACTGTGGGCACTTCCAGGCGTATGAGCGGAGGAGGACAAGGAACGCCCTTCGGTAGGATGATACGCGCGGGTGTGCGACCGAAACGGCGAGGCTTCTGGCGTGCTACAGAAAAAGCCGCATAGCCATGGACCACCCATGGCCATTGGGGGGAGGCGAACGTATCAGCGGGAGACTAGACTAAACTGACTCGATCAGAGCCCTTTTGAGAGAACCCAGGCGGACGTAAGCACCGCACAGTCTACTTGCAGTTGGAGCCGGGGAGCGTTCTGCTCGTCGTGCTTGGGGCTACAAGTCCTGGGGCTTCAAGGTCTTCCGCTTGTTCGCCATGGCCCTAGCTTCTGCGGCGCCCACCATCTCTCGCACCTTCTTGTCCAGGGCCGCGTAGAAGTCGCTCGAGACGTTACACTTTTTCGCGGCGGCCTTGGTCCTCGTCTTGGAAATGATCAACTCGGCTGGCTTTGCCTGCTTTGCCATCTCTCAGCCCCCCTTTTTGTGCGTTGTTGCGTGCCTCATCGGGGGAAATTATACACTGTCAGCGCAGAAAATGCAAGAGGTTTCCGGTTGCTGGATTCGTGGGGTCGGGCCTCGATCTGCCTCGGTTCAGTCCCCGGCAGGAAGAACTCCTTAATCGCGTTCTTATCGTCGGGGGTCGTGGGAAGCCCTGACATGTAGTTCACCAGCACCGGCACGACGTTGTCAGGCACGGGGAAGTCTTCGGGTGGCGTTTCCTTGAGGACTCGCTGCATGAAGCGTGTCCAGATCGGGACGGCAAGGGTGGCACTGGATTCGTGCGGTCCAAGTGAGCGCTTCATGTCGTATCCTACCCAGACTCCAGCGACAAGGCTGGGTGTATACCCGACGAACCACGCATCCGTAGCCTCCTGGGTGGTCCCGGTCTTGGCGGCGATGGGCCTTCCGAGAACCCGCGCTCGTGAGCCGGTCCCCCGCTCGACGACCCCTTTCAGGACATTCGTCAGGATAAAGGCCGTCTCCTCCTTCATGACCCGCCGACTCTCCGGGATGTGCTGTTCCAGAATTGCGCCTTTGTTGTCCATCACCTGCCTGATGGCATACGGTGTAGACCGCATCCCCGAGCGGGCAAGGACCCCAAAGGACGAAACCATCTCGGACAATGTGACTTCGGAGACACCGAGGGCTAGTGCGTATTCCCTCCGCAGCTCGCTCGTGATGCCCATGTCGCGCGCCACGTTGATGACCGTATCAACGCCAACCCGCTCGATCAGTTTCACTGCGATGACATTGATCGAATGCTCCAGTCCGTACCGCAGCGTAGTGGGGCCGCGGAACTTCCTGTCATAGTTGCCCGGCCTCCATTGGATTCGTTTGCCGTCCACAGGGATGAGGAAGCTGACGGGAGAGTCTTCGATCATCGTCGAAGGGGTGAGCCCTCGATCGAACGCGGAAGCGTAGACGAACGGCTTGAAGGCCGATCCAGGCTGTCGCCTGGCTTGCAGGGCGCGGTTGAACTTCGACCGCTCGAAGTCGTATCCGCCGACCATCGCCTTGATTCCCCCGTCCCG
>CAZCMC010000014.1:0-18424 GCA_964499665.1 uncultured bacterium
CACCCGAAGGGTGCGTGGCAATCCGACACGCAGTGTCGTTGCGAGGCACGTTCGCGGAGTTTACACTGAGCTTGGGCGAATGTGCTCGGAATGACCCTTCGACTCGGCTCAGGGCAGGCCTTTCAGGTCAGATTGCTTCGCTTCGCTCGCAATGACAATTGCTATCTCTGTTCTTGGGAGCGACAGTGAGCCGAGATGTTCTTCGCTGCGCTCGCAATGACGATTCCTATCTCTGTTCTTGGGAGCGACAGTGAGCCGAGATGTTCTTGTCGGGTTGTCTAGGCGAACCCACCGCCAACCCCCACCTCCTTCTCTATTGAGGTCGATGAGAGAGGCGCGGTCCAAAAACTCATTGACAGCATTGGGCGTCGCAGGTATTTTCTAAATCAATCCTCGGACAAAGGTCAGAACACCGGCCCGTGGGCCAGGACCGTCTCTGAGTTCAACACAGTCATGCGAATCGGCGTGAACCTTTTTCCCCTTTGCCGCGAAAGAAATTCCCCCCTCGTGAGCCGTGAGCAGACTCGCTGGGTGAGCCTCGGAGGCAAACGGTGAAGCGTGCCCTCGTCACCGGGATCACTGGACAGGACGGATCGTACCTTGCCGAATTCCTCCTTCAAAAGGACTACATGGTCTTCGGGATGGTCCGTCGCTCCAGCACTGATAACCTTGCACGGATCGAGCACCTGCTTGAAAGGATCACACTGTTTCAGGGTGACCTCCTCGACCAACCCTCCCTGATCTCACTCCTGAGGGAGGTTCAGCCCAACGAGGTCTATAATCTGGCGGCCCAGTCGTTCGTCCCCGCCTCGTGGGAGCAGCCGATCGCGACGACCCAGTACACGGCCCTCGGGGTCGCTCGGCTGCTTGAGGCGATCCGGCTGGAGTGCCCACACGCTCGTTTCTATCAAGCCAGCAGCAGTGAGATGTTCGGGAAGGCTCTGGAGGTGCCCCAGAACGAACGCACTCCTTTGTATCCGCGAAGCCCGTACGGGGTGGCCAAGACCTACGGGCACTGGGTGACAGTCAATTACCGGGAAAGTCACAACATCTTCGCCTGTTCCGGAATCCTCTTTAATCACGAGTCACCGCGCCGAGGAAAAGAATTCGTGAGCAGGAAGGTCACCGATGCCGTCGCCCGCATCGCGCGCGGCCTGGCGACTGAATTACGCTTGGGCAACCTCGAGGCTCGTCGCGACTGGGGTTATGCGGGCGATTACGTCGAGGCGATGTGGCTCATGCTCCAACAGGACTCGCCGGATGACTACGTCATCGCCACGGGCCAGACCCACTCGGTCCGAGAACTCGTGGAGATCGCCTTCGCCGCGGCAGGTCTTGATTGGAAAAAGTATGTCGTCGTTGACCCGACGCTACTGCGGCCAGCCGAGGTCGAGCTCCTACAAGGGGATTACACCAAGGCGAGAAGACAACTGGGTTGGAAGCCAACGGTCTCTTTCCGTGACCTGATCGAGATGATGGTGAAGGCCGATCTGGAGCAGTACCAGCGCTCAACAACGTCTGGGGCTGCTTGAAGAGGGGGGTCAGGCGCTGGCGGAAGTCGAATACCTCCCTTCGAGGAACAGGTCAGCCGCACGAAGGGCGGATCAGGTGAAGTCGAAGTGAGCGCAGAGAAACACACGAGGTTCCTGGTCACAGGTGGAGCCGGATTTCTCGGCACCCACGTCGTGGAGAAACTCCGCGCCCGTGGCTATTCGGAGATCTCTGTCCCGAGGAGCCGCGAGTACGACCTGACCAACCTCCAAGATGTCAAACGGGTGCTAGACGATGCAACCCCTGACATCATTATCCACCTGGCGGCTGTAGTGGGAGGAATCGGCGCGAACCGAGAGCGGCCCGGGGAGTTCTTTTATAAGAACCTCATGATGGGGGCTCATCTCATGGAACAAGCCCGCCTCCATGGTGTCGCCAAGTTTGTCGCGATCGGGACGATCTGCGCCTACCCCAAGTTCACCTCGATCCCCTTCAAGGAAGAGGACCTCTGGAACGGGTATCCCGAGGAGACCAACGCACCCTATGGCCTGGCCAAGAAGATGCTCCTGGTCCAAGCGCAGGCATACCGGGATCAGTACGGGTTCAACGCCATCTATCTGCTGCCAGTCAATCTGTACGGTCCAGGGGATAACTTCGACCCCACCTCGTCGCATGTGATTCCAGCGCTCATCAAGAACTGCTGTGATGCCATCACAACTGGTCAGCGGGAGATCGTCGTCTGGGGGACCGGGAAGGCAACACGGGAGTTCCTGTATATCGAGGACGCCGCCGAGGCGATCGTCCTCGCCACCGAGCGGTACGAGAAGCCCGATCCGGTCAACTTAGGGGCCGGCTTCGAGATCTCGATCAACGACTTGGTTCACCTCATCGCCAAGCTGACCGGCTTTACAGGGACCATCACCTGGGACACGACCAAGCCGGACGGCCAACCGCGTCGGTGCCTGGATACCTCCAAGGCAGAACGAGAATTCGGTTTTAAGGCCACAACCTCGTTCGAGGCAGGACTGCGGAAAACCATCGAATGGTACAAAGGCGCTCACGCCTCGTAGATCCGCCGATATACCGCGCTATGCCTGACAGAGGAGGTGTAGGTGTGGCGACACAAAGATCGCTAAAGGAGTCACTCTCCATCATCTTTGAAGAGTTGGTGAGCCTTGGCACCGAAGGAGGGTCAGGAACGGGCCTGAAGAACGGTGGTCAGCGAGATAGACTGCTGGCTGCAGTGCGGGGGCGTCACCACCCGTCGAGCGCCCGAAGCGCAAGACCCCCCTCAATGAACCCTCTCCAGTTGCTTCCGGAAATAGTCGATGGTGAGCGCCAGCCCCTCTCCGATCCCGACTGCAGGCACCCACCCGAGTCGCTCCCTGGCAAGGCTGATGTCCGGCTGGCGGACACGGGGATCGTCCAGCGGCAGAGGGAGGAACTCAATGCCGGACGTGCCGCCGGTCGCTTGGAGAACCAGGCGGGCCAACTCGATGACCGTGAACTCCTTGGGATTCCCCAAGTTGACCGGCTCCGCCTCGCCCGAGACCAATAGTCGGTAGAGCCCTTCGACCATGTCAGAGACGTAGCAGAAGCTCCGCGTCTGTGAGCCGTCGCCGTAGACGGTCAGCGGCTGGCCCCGGAGCGCCTGGTTGATGAAGTTGGATACCACCCGGCCATCGTTCGGTCGCATGCGCGGCCCGTACGTGTTGAAGATCCTCGCAATGCGCGTCTCAAGGCCGTGATACCGATGATAGGCCATGGTCATCGCCTCAGCGAACCGCTTCGCCTCGTCGTAGACGCCCCGTGGCCCGATCGGGTTCACGTTTCCCCAGTAGTCCTCCCGTTGCGGATGAACCAGAGGGTCTCCGTACACCTCGGAGGTCGAGGCGAGTAAGAAGCGGGCGGCCTTGGCCTTGGCCAGGCCGAGGGTTTTGTGGGTCCCGAGGGAGCCAACCTTCAAGGTCTGGATCGGAAGACGCTGATAATCGACGGGACTGGCCGGGGAGGCAAAGTGCAGGACGTGATCCAGCGGGCCATCTATGTCCAGGTACTCGGTGACATCCAGCTTGATGACACGGAACGCCTCGTGACCCAGTAAGTGCGCCACGTTCTCCATCCGCCCGGTGATCAAGTTGTCCAGACAGATAACCTCGTGGCCTTCCTGGATCAGGCGATCACAGAAGTGAGAGCCGAGGAATCCGGCGCCGCCGGTGATTAGGATACGACGCATTGGACACGTTCCAAGTGCGAGGTGCGAGGTGCGGGGTGCGGGGAGGGAAGTCCGACACATCCCGCCCCTCGGGCCTCGGACGTCGCACGTCGCACCTCGGACTTCCCACGCTCTCTATTCATCTCCCGATCCCCAGGTATTCGAACCCCATCGATTTCATCTTCTCGCGGTCGAACAGGTTACGCCCGTCCAGGACGAGGGGCCGCCGCATGAGTGTCTTCACACGGGTGAGGTCAAGGCTCTCGAACTCCTTCCACTCCGTGGCCACCACCACCGCATCTGCACCGGAGGCGGCCTCGTACGGGTCCCGGCAGAGCCTGGCAGAGGCGATCTCCCCTCGCGCCTTCTCCATCGCCTTCGGGTCGTAGGCTCTGACCGAGGCGCCCTCGGCCAGAAGTTGCTTGATGAGCGCGATGGCGGGGGAATACCGCACGTCATCGGTGTCCGGCTTAAACGCCAGTCCCCATACGCCGATGACCTTCTCCTTGAGAATCCAAAGCTGCTCCTTGAGCCTCTTGATCGCCTGGGGGATCCGAGCCTGGTTGATTCGATCGACTTCTCGGAGCAGCCGAAAGTCGTGCCCGCACTTCTCCGCGATCTTGACGAACGCCTGAAGATCCTTCGGAAAACAGAAACCTCCGAACCCGAGGCCCGCCTTCAGGAAGGCTCGACCGATGCGGGCGTCGAGCCCCATCCCCTCCGCGACGAGCTCCACGTCAGCGCCTACCAGTTCACAGAGATCGGCCACGCTATTGATGAAAGAGATCTTTGTGGCCAAAAAAGCGTTCGAGGCGTGCTTGATCAGCTCGGCGCTCCGGATGTCGGTCACCAAGAACGGGACCGGGTCCGTCGCGGGGCAGGTGGAATGCACAGGGCAGACAAACGTCCGGCGAATAATGGGGTCATACATCTCCCGAAGCAGGCGCTCTGCCCTGGGATGCCCCACCCCCACGACGATCCGGTCGGGGTGCAGGAAATCGACCACCGCGCTGCCCTCGCGCAGAAACTCGGGATTGGAGGCGACGTCGAATTCGAGGTGGCCGCCGTCGCTATAGACCCTGAGCGTCTTCTCGATCCACATCCCGGTTTGGACGGGAACCGTGCTCTTCTCCACCACCAGCTTATACGACGAGGAGAGTTCGCCGATCCGCCGCGCCACCTGCTCCACCGCTGACAGATCGGCATCCCCGTCCTCCAGGGGAGGCGTCCCCACGCAGATGAAGACCGCCGTGGCGGCTTCGATCCCTTCCTTCAGATCAGCCGTGAAGGCCAGATGGCCCTTCCGCAGGTTTCTTGCCACCAACTCCTCAAGCCCCGGCTCATAGATCGGCATCCCTCCCGATTGCAGGACCTCGATCTTTTGCCGGTCGTCGTCAACGCACACGACCAGGTGGCCGATCTCCGCCAGACACGTCCCGGCGACGAGGCCGACGTACCCTGTTCCAACGATGCAGATTCGCATCTAGTGTCCCGAGTTGGACATTCGTTGACTGTTTCCGCCCACCATCCAAACCCTCTTTTCCCCTCTCCCAGAGGGAGAGGGTTCGGGTGAGGGCATCTGCGGTTCGAAGGCCCCCTCACCTTTGTCCTCTCCCCCATTTGGGGGAGAGGGAGTTGTATTGTGCGAATTTCCGACCCGGGAAACTACTTCAACCCCGCTACCGGGAGGCCCGCGGCCGACGAGCCCTGGGCGTAGCGCTTGAGGTCCGCGTCCACCATCATCTCGATCAGCTCGCGGAATCCCATCTTCGGCTGCCAGCCCAGCAGGCGCTTGGCTTTAGAAGCGTCACCCTGAAGCAGATCGACCTCGGCGGGTCGCTTCAGCTCCGGATCCTCAATGACGTGTCGCCGCCAATCGAGGCCAGCCCTTGCGAAGGCAACCTGAATGAGCTCCTGAACCGAGTGGGTCTCGCCTGTCGCGATCACGTAGTCATCCGGGGCGTCCTGTTGAAGCATCAGCCACATCGCCTCGACGTAATCGCCGGCGTACCCCCAGTCGCGTCGGGCATCCAGGTTCCCCAAGCGAAGCTCCGTGGCCAGACCATGCTTGATCCTCGCGACCCCGTCCGTCACCTTTCGGGTCACAAACTCCTTGCCCCTCCTCGGTGATTCGTGATTGAAGAGGATCCCGGAGCAGGCGAACAACCCGTAGCTCTCCCGGTAATTGACAGTGATCCAGTGGCCGTAGAGCTTCGCCACGCCGTAGGGGCTTCTGGGGTAGAACGGCGTCCGCTCGTTCTGCGGCGCCTCTTGCGTCCTCCCGAACATCTCACTCGTGCTGGCTTGGTAGAATCTGATACGTGGATCAACCAGGCGGATCGCCTCCAGGAGTCGGGTCACTCCGACGGCGGTGAACTCCGCCGTGAGCACCGCCTGCTCCCACGACGTCGGAACGAATGACTGGGAGGCGAGATTGTAGATCTCGTAAGGGCGGACTTCTTTGAGGAGATGAATGAGGGACGATTGATCGAGCAGATCCGCCTGCCGGAGGGTGATCAGATCACGTACATGCTCGATCCGTTCGAAGGGATCGGTGCTGGCGCGCCGAGCCATCCCGATCACATGATAGCCCTTCTTCAGGAGAAACTCCGCGAGGTAGGAACCGTCCTGGCCTGTGATCCCCGTGATCAGGGCTCGCCGCTGCGTCACCATGTCTCCCCGACGAGTCGCCTCACTTCCTGTGACCGTCCCTTGCGACAGACCAGCACGCCGTGCTGTGACGCCACCACAATCATGTCTGACACCCCGAGAGTGGCCACCCGCTGATCCGTCGAGATGATGACCGAACCGGAGGTATCGAGGCTTCGAACCTCCCCGATGATCACGTTGCCGTTCTCTTCAGTCGGAAGCACCCGGGCCAGCGCATCCCATGAACCGAGGTCGTCCCAGGCGAACTCGGCAGGGATCATCACCACGCCACTGTCCATTTGCTCCAGCACCCCGTAGTCCACCGAAAGCTTGCGGAAGGCTGAGAATTCCCGGACCAGCACATCGTCTACCCCCCACGCCTCGCGTATGCGGCGCAAGCCCGCCCACTCTCCGGGCATATGCCGCGCGAGGAGCCCCTGGATGGTCGTGCCCCGCCACACGAACATGCCGCTGTTCCAATAGTAGTTGCCTTCCTGCAGGAGCTTCCAGACGGTGTCCAGGTCCGGTTTCTCGACGAACCGTCGGACGGAGAATGCGCCCGGAACATCAACGAGTGGCTCGCCCGCCTCCAGATACCCGTACCCGATCTCGGGTCGCGTCGGGGGGATCCCGACGGTGACGACCCACGTCGGGCGCAGCTCGATGAGGTCGAACGCTCGCCGCAACCCCGCCGCAAACGCCTCTCCATTGGGGATGTGGTGGTCGGCAGGCAGCACAGCCATGACGGCCTCCGGGTCCCGGCGCTCCAGATGAAGGGAGGCAAGCCCCACAGCCGCGGCAGTATCCCTCCCAAAGGGCTCGAGGAGCAGATTGTCCTCGGGGAGTTCGGGAAGCTGCGTTCGGACCAAGTCGGCATGCGCCCGACCGGCCACCACCAGGATCTGAGCCCAGGGCACGATGAGCCGCGCCCGCCGGACCGTGCCCTGAAGAAGCGACTCAGGACCAATCAGGCGAAGGAACGCCTTGGGCTGTGCCTCCGTACTTAATGGCCAGAATCGCTCCCCCCGTCCGCCCGCAAGCACGACGGCGAAGGCGTGGTCAATCCCCATGGCTGGCGCGGTTCCCTCTCACCTTCCATCGCCTCGACCATAATCGTCATGAAGGCGGACGATATCGTCTTCACCGAGATAGGGGCCACTCTGAATCTCGATGATGGTCAAAGGAAGCGGGCCGGGGTTCTCGATCCGATGGGACGTGCCCGCGGGGACGAAGGCCGATTCCTGGGGATGGACATCAGCGATCCGTTCCCCGATAGTCACCCTGGCCAAGCCGGACACCACAATCCAATGCTCACTCCGATGATGGTGAAACTGAAGGCTCAGGCGACAGCCCGGATTCACGTCGATCTGCTTGACCTTGTACGCCTTTCCCTCCCCGAGAACCGTCCATCGCCCCCACGGGCGTATCTCGGTGATACCCGCAAGCACTGACTCCGGAGCTTGTCGTGAGCGTTTTGGTTCCAACGGCACCCCTCTCTTCAGGAAACGCCTTTCCCGAACAGGCCGATACCGCGCGGCCCGACCCGGAATTCCGATGAATGTATACAACTATGCCGTGGAAGTCAATCGGATTGCGGACAAGGGCGAGAGAGTTCACCGTAGGTTCGGTCGTAGTACTGCCGGTAGTCGCCGTCCTTCACACGGCGCCACCAAGATTCGTTCTGCTGATACCAGCGAATCGTCTCAAGAAGCCCGGCCTCGAAGGTGTGGCGAGGCGTCCAATGCAGCTCCCGTTCGAGCTTACTGGCATCGATCGCGTATCTCCGATCGTGCCCCAACCGGTCCGTCACATGAGCGATCAACGCATCAGACTTCTCGAGGGCGCTGAGGATCAGACGAGCCACGTCGATATTCGCCCGCTCGCTGTTGCCGCCGATATTGTAACTTTCGCCCTCCCGGCCCCTCTTGAGAATCAGCGTCAGCGCTTCACAGTGATCCTCCACGTGAAGCCAGTCGCGGACGTGAAGCCCGTCGCCATACAGCGGGAGCGGTTCGTTGGCGAGCGCATTGGTGATAAACAGCGGGATGACCTTCTCAGGGAACTGGTAGGGGCCATAGTTGTTGCAACTGCGGCTGATGATCACCGGCAAGCGGTAGGTGTGAAAGTACGCGTTGGCCAGGAGATCCGCCGCCGCCTTGCTGGCTGCGTACGGACTGTTTGGGGAAAGAGGGCTCTGTTCCGTGAACCGCCCGCTCGGTCCAAGCGAGCCGTACACCTCGTCCGTGGACACCTGCAGCATCCTCGGAACCCGGCGCCGACGACAGGCGTCCAACAGGATCTCGGTCCCCAGGACATTGGTCTCCACAAAGGCTCTCGCATCCTGGATGCTCCGGTCCACATGGGACTCCGCGGCAAAGTTCACCAGGGCGTCGAACTGCATCCCAAGCACCTCATTCACCAATTCGGCGTCGCAGATGCTTCCCTTCACGAAGCGGTATCGGGGATTTCCCTCGGCATCGGCGAGATTCTCGAGGTTGCCGGCGTAGGTCAGCTTATCCAGGTTGAGAACGGTGCAATCCGGCTCTGTAGCAAGGAGATGGCGGATGAAGTTCGATCCGATGAATCCGGCCCCGCCGGTCACGAGGATACGCATTGGCTTCGCCAACGTGCGGCGCACGCAGTGCGCCGTGCGAGGTGCGAGGTGCGAGGTGCGAGGCGCTCAGAACTCAGCACTTTTGACTTCGGACTTCGCACTTCGCACTCCGGACTTCGCACAGCTCTACACCAACCCGACTTGGCTGCTATCGCCGAGCATGAGGCGGTAGGCCTTCGGTTTGCCGTCGGACCGGAATACCTCGACGCTCTTCCCGATCAAGCTATCCTCCAACCTGCCGCCGATATCGGTGATCCGGCTATGGTCGAGGATGATGCTGTGCTCGATCTCGCTATTCTGTACCAGGGTGTCGTGATAAATCGAGGTGAATGGTCCGATGTAGGAATTGATGATCTGGCAGCGCTGGCCGATGATCACCGGTCCTCGAATGGTGCTGGCCACAATCTTCGCCCCCTGCTCCACGACCACTTTGCCGATGAGCTGCGAGCCCTCATCCACCTCGCCGTCCACCCTCGAGGTGATGTCCTCGAGCATGATCCTGTTGGCCTCCAGCATGTCTTCAAGCTTCCCGGTATCTTTCCACCAGCCGCTGATCACGTGTGGATGGACACGATATCCTTTGTCGATGAGGAATTGGATGGCGTCCGTAATCTCCAGCTCCCCCCTCGGCGACGGCTTGATGGCGTGGACCGCCTCAAAGATCGTCTTGTCAAACATATAGACGCCCACGAGCGCGAGGTCGCTTTTCGGGTTGGGGGGCTTCTCCTCCAGGGAGACGACCCGCCCATTCCGAAGCTCCGCCACCCCAAACCGTTGCGGGTCACGGACCTTGGCAAGCAGGATCTGAGAGTTGGGCTGGAGCTGCTTGAACTCTTCCACCAGAGAACGGATCCCGTCCTTGACAAGATTATCACCGAGATACATGACGAATGGCTGATCTCCGAGAAACGTTCCGGCGATCTTGACCGCGTGGGCCAGACCGAGGGGAGCTTCCTGCTCGATATAGGAAACGTGGAGGTCCCACCGCGCGCCATCGCATACGGCCTCACGGATCTCTTGCTTCGTCTCACCCACCACGATCCCAACCTCCCGGATCTCGGCTTCCGCGATCGCCTCCAGCGCATAGAAAAGGATCGGTTTATTGGCGATGGGCACAAGTTGTTTGGCGCTGGTGTGGGTGATGGGACGCAAGCGGGTCCCCCGACCACCGCTCAGGATCAAGGCCTTCATCGCGGCGCCTCCGTTGAGCGAGTCCCTTCCAGCGCCTCCTGGAGGTCGATGGAGGCAGCGATCAGTGACGGGTCGTCGAGCGCCTTGAGGGCCGAGGTCGCAAGCGCAAGCCCTTCCTCGTCATCGCTCTCGAATTGTCGGAGCAGGAAGGGAATGGCCTGGGCACGATGATCGAGAAGCGAACGAAAACGCCATCTGAACACATCGGCAGGAAGATCCCCCCGCTTCAGCTCTTCCAACAGCGCAGCAAGGTCCGAGGCTGACTCCTCGCAAATGCCCGTCTTTCGGCCCAAGGCGATTCCTTCCTCTTGTGGTGTTCCGTAGGAGGTCGGAGGCATTCTACGGGAGGGGGGAGGGCTTGTCAACGCCGAATAGCGCCGGATCTTCGTGTTCAGACGTCGAACACCACCCTGGCTCGCCAGCAATCCCCATCCCTCCGACACTCCAGGAGGTGATAGGTGGCTGCCTTCACGATGGTCTTGAACCGATGGCGGGCCGGGTCGGCAGGCTCTCCCAGCAACTCTCCGTGCACACGCCCACCTTCGACCCCAAGCACTCGGACATCGGCCGGTGCCCACTCCTCGACCTCGCATCGGTACAAGAGCTCGTTCAACCATGCCACCAGGAGGGAAGGAAGATCCGTGCCACGCGCTTCAACGGGAAGGCTCCCGGCCGGCCGGGTGGTGTCAGGGGCGACCATAAGGGCGAACATTCCCCGGGCGGCATTGGCGAACAGCTCATGCAGTGTGTCGGCGGAGGCGGTGATTCCCACATCCGCCGTGACCTCGAATAACTCAAACCCCGCCTGTTCCACGCTCCCTTCGTTATCGCCCCCAGTCGTCACTCACCCTCGCACTTCGCACCCCGCCCTATTCTTATTCGGGCTCTTCCGGAAATCGTGTGGGTGCTTGGATGGACGTGCGTGGTTCCCAAGGGAGTCCCCTCCTTTGTAAGGAGAGGCGACCCGAATAGGTTCCCCTCCTTTGTAAGGAGGGGTGAGGGGAGGTAGAAATCTTGCCGGCTTACCCGAATCACGGCTCTCCCGCAAGGCCCAGCCCCCGGATGCCTCTACCCCTCCCTGCCTCCCCTTACAAAGGGGAGGAGATTGAGCCTTGGTTGCTCCCCTTACAAAGGGGAGGGAAAGTGTGGTTCCCCTGATAAAGGGGAGGAAACTGAATGGCGCCCACACAAAAGCCTGAAGAGCCCTTATTCATATCTGAGGGCCTCGATCGGGTCCAGGAAGGCCGCCTTGCGGGCAGGGTAGTAGCCGAAGAACACTCCCACCAAGGCTGAGAAGGCAAAGGCCATGAGGATGGAGCTGGCGCTGATCACGGTGGACCATTCGGCGAAGTATGAAACCAAGGCCGAGGCGACAAGGCCAAGCGCGATCCCGATCAGCCCTCCGATAATCGACAGGGTGATCGCCTCAACGAGGAACTGTGTCAAGATGTCGCGGGTCCTGGCGCCGACCGCCAACCGTAAGCCGATCTCCCGTGTCCGTTCGGTCACAGAGACCAGCATGATATTCATGATTCCGATGCCGCCGACGATCAGGGAGACAGAGGCGATCGCTCCAAGCAGAATCGACATCACCCGGGCAGAGCCCTCCTGGGCGGCAAAGACCTCGGCAAGATTACGAACGTTGAAGTCATCCTCCTGTCCCGGCTGCAACCGATGCCGCTGCCGAAGGAGCGCCGCGATCTGTTCTTCCGCTTCTTTCATCACGGCCGGCCCGCGGGCCTGGACGAGGATGGCGCCCACCGACCGAGCATTCGCCTGACTGACCCCCAGCACCTTCTTCTTTGCGGTCGAGATGGGGATCAAGATGATATCGTCCTGATCCTGTCCCCAGGGGGACTGACCCTTTGGAGAAAGCACCCCGAGCACGGTGAACGGGACGTTCTTGATCCGGAAGATCTGTCCGACAGGGTCGGCGTCACCGAACAGGTTCTCCACCACGGTTCGCCCGACCAGCGCCACCTTCGTGGCTGCCTCCACATCCTGCCAGGTGAAGGGGCGGCCGTACAGGAGAGTAAAATCACGGACCTCCAGGTACTCCGGCACCGTCCCCTGGATCACGGTGGACCAGTTGTTGTTCCCGAACACCACCTGTCGTGTTCCACGAACACTTGTGGCGACCAACTCGACGGCCGGGCACTCGGTGGCGATGGCCCTCGCGTCATCTTCGGTCAGGCTCATGGCCGCGCCATGGCCAAGCCGGATCCCACCGCTAGTCACGCTTCCAGACATGACGATGATCACGTTGCTGCCGATACTTCGGATCTGCTCGGCGACCTTGGCGGTGGCGCCGGAGCCGACGGCCACCATGGCGATGACGGCAGCCACGCCGATAATAATCCCCAACATGGTGAGGGCCGACCGGAGCCTATTGACCCTGAGGGCCCTCAGTGCGATCCTGGCGCTGGCAAGGATCTTCATCTTATCCTTCCTCCGCCCCAAGTCGTTGCAGCGTCTCTTCCGCGAGTCGTGGCTGATCGGCCCGCTCGTCCTTCACCAATCGGCCGTCCTTGAATTGGATGATCCGATTCGCGCAGGCGGCGATGTCCAACTCATGGGTGACAAGGATCAGGGTGATCCCCGCCTCACGATTCAGCCGCTGGAAGATCGCCATGATCTCAAGGCCCGTCCTGGAATCCAGGTTGCCGGTCGGCTCATCGGCCAGAATGATCTGCGGGTCATTCACCAGCGACCGCGCAATCGCCACCCGCTGCTGTTGGCCGCCTGAAAGCTGGCTCGGCTGATGCTCCTCCCGGCCGGCAAGGCCGATCGCATGGAGGGCCTTCAGCGCCTTGGCCCGGCGGTCACGCGACGGAGTGCCATTATAGAGCAGGGGAAGTTCCACATTCTCCACCGCGCTCGTTCTGGCCAGCAGGTTGAAGGTCTGGAAGACGAAACCGATCTTGCTATTTCGGATGTTCGCCAGCTCATCCCGATCCAACTCTCCGACACTCACACCGTCCAGCCGGTAGAACCCCGAGGTTGGCTTGTCCAGACAGCCCAGGATATTCATCAACGTGGACTTGCCTGACCCGGATGCCCCCATGATCGCGACGAACTCTTCCCGCTCGATCCGAAGGGACACCCCTCTCAATGCCTGGACGGTGACATCGCCAAGCCGGTAATGTTTGACCAGATTCTCGATCTCGATCAGGTCAGGCATGTCTCCATCCTAGTGCCTGTCCATTAACTTCGCCTAGCGGCGTTGCTGGCCCCCGGGGCACTCCCTGCGACGTACCAGGCAATGTACGTCTCGGTCGGCCCCGTGAGCCGCGCCTTGCTATGCTCGCTTCTTGGCCAGGCACAGTGCGCCCCCAGTTAGCGCAAAATAGTGTTAGAGCAGCACTAGAAGAGCCTTGGACCGCGCTGCCCTGCGGGTTGGGGTCGCCCGCTTCCGGCCGCCGCGTCTTTGGAAGCGATCCCGACGATCACCTCCTGCTGTTCCCTCAGATCGCCCTCGATCACCTCGCTCATATTTCCATCGGTGATCCCCAGCTTTACGGCGATGGGCCGCGGCGTCTTGTCGTCCCCCAGGACCCAGATGGTCTGCCCGCCCCCGCCTTTCCGATCGCCGCGCAGCCCCGGCGCTCCATCGCCGATCGCGCGACCCTGGGCAGCGCGAACGTTCCCGTCACCCTCGCGCCCCTGCTGCGCTTTGAGTTCAGGGGGTCGGAACCTGAGTGCTGCGCTTGGAATCCTCAGCACATTCTCCCGCCGGTCCACCAGGATCTTGACGTTCGCCGTCATCCCCGGGAAAAGCTTCAAGTCCTGGTTGGAGACCCCGATAACAACATTGTAGGTGATCACGTTCTGGACATTGATCGGCGCCTGCCGGATCTGAACGACCTTCCCCCTGAAGATCTCTCCCGGGTAGGCGTCCACCGTGAAGGTGGCGTCCTGTCCAACCCGGACCCGCCCGACGTCGGCCTCATCCACGTTGGTGTCCACCTGCATCTTGGTCAAGTCCTGCGCGATCAAAAAGAGGGTCGGCGCCGAAAGGCTCGCCGCCACTGTCTGCCCGACATCCACGCTCCTCGACACGACGGTCCCGTCCACCGGCGCCCGGATGTAGGTATGGTCGAGATCGATCTGCGCCTGCCTTAGGGCGGCCTGCTGCTGCTTGACCTGTGCCTCGGCCGCCGCCAGTTGCGCCAGAGCCACCTCGTGCTGAGCCTGGGCCGCTCGGATGCCGAACTGGGCAGCCTGCTCCAGCGCCTGGGCGGCCTCCAGCGCCGCCACGTTGGAATCGTAGTTCGCCTGTGCAGAATCACGCTCTTCGGCCGAGATGCCCCCCTCTTTGAAGAGGCCGATCCGGCTCTTGAGCTTGATCTGTGCATCCAGGACAGAGACCTTTGCCTTGGCCATATTCGCCTTCGCGCCCTCCAGCGAGGCCCTGGCGTTCGCTATATCGGCCTCGGTCTTCTGGAGCATCGCCCGCGCGTTCAGGACCGCCGCCCTGGCGTTGTCGAGGTTCGCCCTTGCCTGGCTCAGCTTGGCCTCGAAGATCTCCGGATCAATGCGCGCCACCAATTGTCCCTTCTTGACCTTGGTGTTAAAGTCGGCGTGCAGCTCCTTGATGTTCCCCGAGACCTGGCTGCCGACCTGAACGGTGACCACGGCGTTGGGGTTGCCGGTGGCCGAGATGGTGGCCTCGATGTCTCCCCGCTCGACCCGAGCCGTCCTGTACTCGACCCGGTTCTGCCCCCGAAAGTAGGCCCAGCCGCCCAGGGCGGAGAGGGCGATCAGCCCGATGATGACCAGCAGCACTTTCCCCTTAACCGATTTCATGAGACCTCACAGCTCGAGCCGATTTTTCTCAAGGACCGTGCCTTTCACCAACTCCAGGTTCGCCAGGTTCTGATTGTACGTCGTGATGGCTTGGACCTCGAACGCCTGGGCCGCGGCCAGGTCGCGCTGGAACGAGAGGACGTTGAAGGTCGTGGTGACGCCTGCCTCAAGCCGTTTTTTCTCCACCCGGAGCTGCTCCTCGGCCAATGCCCGCGCCGCGCGCGTGGACTCTACCAGCGCGACATTGGCCTCGATCCGACGAACCGCCTCCCGGACCTGAGAGACGATCTGCCGCTTGAGATTCAGCAGAGACGTCATCGACTGATCGTAGCTGAGCTTTGACTGGACGAATGCCGATCTGGCCGATCGGTTCCCGAGGGGGTATGAGAGGACCAAGGCGGCTGACCAGGCGTAGAAATCCCCCGAGGTCAGCCGGTTGTAGTCGCTTCCGAGGCCCTTGTCGATTTCATTCAGGCCATTGAGGCCGACGCTCCCTTGTAGTTGGAGGCTCGGCAACAACTGGTTCCGCGCGACCCGCAGATTGATATCGGTGTTCTGCAGTGTGAGCTTTTGAGCGGCGTACTCGGGCCGCTTCTCCAAGGCCTCTTGAATGCTCGCCTCCATGCTGACCGGCGCAACCTCGAACGGCGGCGGGTCGGCCGGGATGATGCTTCTGGCCCATATCCTCTCCCCGTCGGGGATATTGATAATGAGCTTGATCTGGTCTTCGGCATCCCTGACTGCCTTCTCCGCCAGGATGACATTTTGCACCTGGGCCGCCGCCTGGGCCTCGGCCTGCGTCACCTCTACCGGAGCGGCGACGCCGGCCCGCACCCGCGCCTTGTTCAGCTCTTCAAGCTCCCGGGCAAGGCGGAGCGAGCGCTGCTGGACGACCAAGTTCTCGATGGCGAAGACCAGATTCCAGTAGGCGTTGTGGACATTGGTGATCACCTGGTTCGCCTGCAGTCGAAGCTGCGTCACCGAGATCGCCTGATTGTTCCTCGCGATCTTGATGGGAGCCGTATTCACGTCGGGCCCGAAGTTTTTGAGGAGGTTCTGGGTGACGCTGAAAGTAAGGAACGTCTTGAAAGAAGGGTTAACTTGCGCCCTGACAGAGTTTGTGTCCTGCCGGTTATTAGTCAGGCTCAAGGTGTAGCTGCCGCCGATCGGAAGCGACTGGGTCAGCGAGGCATTCAGGTCCTGGTTTTCTACTTTGATGACTCGCGCTCCTGAAAGTACTGGATCTATTACAGGCGTCACCGATTGGTTCCCATCGGCCGTGAGGGAGAAGACCGGATCAAAGGCCGCCTTCTGAATGACAATGCCCTCAGCATTGATCTTAGGGTTGTACCCGGCGATGGCGATATCGAGGTTGTTCTTCAGGGCCAGCAACACCGCCTCACGCAGGGATAGGCGAAGTTCGCCCACGTCGGCCACCCCGCCGCTGGGCGGAACCTCCTGAGGCGTTGCCTGGACCACAAGGCGCCCGAAATCGACGGACGCGGCAACGCGGCCTTGGCCCGGGGCAACTGACAGGCCATCCTCCGCGCCTGCGATTCCAACGGAAAGAACAAGGAGCAACACCACCAGCTTGATCCAGAAGCAGACCTTGCCACGGAAGGCCGTCATTCTTCCTCCTTTCAGATTTTCCCATTGAGTGTCTAGTGCCGTTCCAACTTGTTGCGGCTAACTGTCGACAGGTGTCGTGCTAAGAACTATCGCTTTCCCCGGCCTTACCATTTAGGCGTAAATAGTTGGAACGGCACTAGCGATGGAACGATCTCGCCGAACGCCTCTTCAGGGCGCACGCCGCTCCGCCTTCGCGCCTGAGGCTGCCTGCTCCTCTGCACGACGCTCCTCGTCCCAGCGCTTCACAAACGCCTCGAAGCGCCCCTGTTGGTCGGCGTTGAGGATCCCGCGGATCCGGACGCGGGCCCGCTGCCTGACCTCGTCGAACTGGGGGCGGAGACGCGCTCGCACCGCGAGAAACTCCTCTCGCGTCCCATCCAGGATGGCGTTCAACGCGCCCATCTGCTCGGGCTGCAGTCCCACCGCCTCCGTCATCTGCTTGACGTAACGCTCCCGATCGAACCTTCCCGTCCAACCGGAGGGACGACCGGAGTCGATCCCACGATAATAGACGGACACCCCCAGAGCGCCGGCGGCAATGCCCAGGATGAAGATACTGACGAAGGCGAGCCGGACCTTCACGCGCGTCTCCACCATCCGATCCATCCTACTCTCCAGACCCCGTACCCCGCACCTCCCCCTGCATGAGCACAAAGGCCAACATCTGGTCCTGATTGGGCCGCTCCACGCTCCCCGGCAGATTCACCTCCTCAAGCGAGAAGGCATACATTTCTCGGCTCTGGACCATCTGGACTTGCTGGGGCGCTGACGGCCCCCCCAGTGAGATCGTGACACCGGCCAGAACCAGGACCCCGAGTGCGACAGCCGGAATGAGTCGCCTCGCAAAGCCCCAGGCGTGAAGGAGGGCCGAGTCCGGCTGGTCACTGCCAGCCGCTGCAAGCCGTTCCCGCAGTCGAGCGTAGAACGAGGGCCCTGGTCCGATCTCCTCGCGAAGGGTTCCCAGCAGGACCGAAGAGAGCCTGGCGACCTTCGCCGTCTCGCGGCAGCGGTGGCACGCTGCCAGATGACACTTCAGTGCCTGTTGCTCGGCAGCGGGAAACTCACCTCGTCGTTCCAGCTCAAGCAGGTTCTCCGTGTCACGACAGGTCATCATGTCCTCCCCGCGGTGCGATCTCCCATCTATTCGTCCTGTTCATCCTGCCGGATCAGCCGTCGAAGCGCAGCCTGCATCGCCCGACGCGCGCGGAACAGGCGGACCTTTGCCGCCGCCCGGCTGCAGCCGAGTGCGTGTGCGATCTCCGCGATCTCGAATCCATTGACCTCCCGGAGCGTG
The DNA here is from genome assembly GCA_964499665.1 of uncultured bacterium. Classification (GTDB taxonomy): domain Bacteria; phylum Methylomirabilota; class Methylomirabilia; order Methylomirabilales; family Methylomirabilaceae; genus Methylomirabilis. Next base: position 17,890 of record CAZCMC010000014.1, read on the forward strand.
ATCGCCAGACGATCCTTGGGAGGGAGCGTGTCCAAGATCCGTTCCGCCAGATCCCTGGCGGCGAGGCGATCGTCCGCCTCGCCCCCACCAGATAGGTATCCCTTCTCCACGTAGCGGTCGAGGAAGTCGGCCTCGCTCTCCGCCAGGTCAGCGAGCCCGATCTCCGGGCGCCGGCGGATCCCTCGTAGGTGATCGTAACAGGTGTTGACGGCGATCCGGTGAAGCCAGGGGGCGAATGGCGCCCCGGGCCGGAACCGCCCGATTGCAAGGTAGGCCTTGAGAAAAACTTCCTGGGCCAGGTCCTCCACGTCCTGCCGGCGCCGCAGAAAGCTGCCGATGATCCCGAAGACCAGCCGCTCATGCAGCCTGACCAGGGCCTCGAAGGCTCGTTGGTTCCCGTCCTGCGCCTGCCGGATGAGGCGAGCCTCCTCCTGAGCTGCTTCGTCCCTCTGCTCCCTCGCAGGCTCCAGGCTGTTCTCCTTATCATTCATACATACATACGCTCGCCAAGAACGATCGGTTACGGGCATACGTG
>CAZCMC010000015.1:0-18148 GCA_964499665.1 uncultured bacterium
GGATTGCCACGCACCCTTTGGGTGCTCGCAATGACAGATGCTTTAGGCCGTTGGTAGGCCTATCTCTGTTCTTGGGGCCCTGTGCGATTTTTTTACAGCGGCTCACCGTCAGACCCGGTTTCGTCTAGAGTCTCCCCTGGACAGGGATCATCGGCTTCCCGACTCCCCCAGCATTCGGTTGTAGTCCAAAGAACGCTAGCACCGTCGGACCCACGTTGTACAGTGTCAGATCGTCCTGTCGGCCCTTCGGGAGGCCTCCTATCCGGCACCCTTCCCCGTTCGCCACAAAGATCCCGTGCCAGTCGTGGTTGGCCCCATCGGGCCCCGTATCGTTCTCAAAGCTGTAGATGCTCCGGAATCCCAGGCTGCCCACCGAGCGCCAGTAGAGATCGCCGAAGTACACGATGAGGTCGGGTGGGATACCGTTCACCTCCCGGTACAGGTCCTCTGGTCGGTACGCTTTCGAGCCCAGGTTCTTTCCCCAGGGATCGTCGATAGCCTGGATCCTCTCAATCAGCTCCGCCCGAACCTTCTCGTAGTCCTGGGGATCAATCGTCCCCTGAGGCTCCCTGCCCCTGACGTTCAGGAAGAGGCGGCCATAATAGCCCCCATCTCCCCACGCCGTCGTCCTCGACCAGTCGATCTCCACCTGATCGATCGGGGTGATCTTCTCCGGATACGTCTTCACGGTGAGATACCCCTCCCGGATCAGCCACTCGTTAAAGCAGATTCCCCCGTCCAGCTTCTTCGCCCCATGGTCCGAGACCACCAGGACCACGGTGTCGTCCGAGAGGAGGCCCAGAACCTCTCCGATCTCCTGGTCCAGATATCGGTAGTAATCTCGAATCGCGCTCTCGAAAGCGTTGCCGGACTCATACTTGGGATGCGTAGGATCCATGAAGCTCCAGAACCCGTGGTGGATTCGGTCCACCCCCATCTCGACCATCATGAAGAAGTCCCAGGGCTTCGTCCGGAGCAGGTGCTTGGCCACCGCGAAATGCTTTCGGGTCTTATCGTAGATCCGCTCAAGCAAGGCCGCCTTGTCCTCGGTGCGAAAGTCTTCTACGTCGAACACATACCCGTTTGCCACTCGCTCCACCTCAGCCTTCAGGTCCGGCGGATACGTGTAGGCGTGCTGGGTCGAAGGGGTCAGGAAGTCCGACACGACGTAACCGTTCAGCGGCTTGATGGGATACGTCTGGGGGACGCCCAAAAGGATCACGTTCTTCCCGGCCCTGGACAGCGTGTCCCAGACGCGGTCAACTTTGATTGCTGAAGCATTGGCGAACGCGTATCCATCGTAGGAATAATCCTTCCGGTTGCGGAAGCCGTAAATTCCCAGTTGTCCAGGATCGTAGCCGGACATCATCGAGGCCCACGCAGGCACAGTGATCGGGGGATGGGTGCTTTCCAGGCGCCCCCATGCCCCCTCATCCATCAACCGGGAGAGATTCGGCAGGTCCCGCCGGAACCGATCGAACACCAGTTGAGGAGCGGCGCAATCAAGACCGATGACTGCGAGCTTCATGCGTACTCCTGCGAAGGCCCGAATCCTGAGGCCAGTCACTGCTCAATTGCTCAAAGACCCGAACGAGACGACTGATCATGACCAGGTGAGCGCCAGTAAGGAACAGAAACGCCCCCGTGAGAACGTATGACCAATGCACCTGGACGCGCAACGTCATTACGTAGTTATAGATCGCCTGACTGTTCAGGAGGACAGCGGAAATTATCAGAACGAGCCCGAGGGGACCCAGATACCTGAGCCATCTGGAGTGACCCTGCCCCCCACCCCGAAGTTCCGCAGACGATTTGCCCCGGACCAGCGCAATAATCTGGTTTGCCGCGATCCCAAACGTGATGGAATTGAGGCCCGTCACCGCGAGGACGAGAACGGTCAGGAGGCGATAGATCTCCGAAAGGGGCACCGCCCGGTGCCAGAGGTAATACACCACCGGCTTGATCCCGAGGAGGAACGCCAGACAGAGCATCAGAGTTCCGGCGGCGCCGAAGAATTTAAGGGGGTTGTACGTCTCGGCCAGGCCGACGATGGTTCTCAGAAACCGCACGCCATCTTTGACTATGCTGAGCTTGGACCGACCCACTCGCTTTGCGTAGTGTATCGGCACTTCGACGATGCGCAGCCCTTCGTGGAGGGCAATCGTGCTCATCGCGGGGGTCAGGTCGAGGCCGTCCGGCAAGGGCACGAGGCGGGGCAAGGCGTCCCTCTTTATGATCCGCATCCCGCTAGCTGTATCGGTCACCCGTGTCTCCACGATCCAGCTCAGCAGCAGGGCAAACGCCGCGTTACCGACCCTTCTCAGGACCGGCATGCCGGACAGATTCCCAGCCACTCGGGAGCCGATCACCAAGTCGGCATCCACCGTAACAGCCGCCTGCAATAGCTCCGGGAGGCACTCGGGCGGGTACGTCCCATCAGCGTCCAGAAAACCGATATAATCGCCCTTAGAGGCTGCGAATCCCGTCTTGAGGGCGGCACCGTAGCCGCGATTGCGCGGATGCTCAATGAGCCTGACCCCGGGGAAGCTGAGCACGATCTTGCCTGTCGCATCCCGCGAGCCATCGTTCACTACGATAATCTCATAACCTCGGAATCCTTTGACGTCCGTGCTCATGGCCGAGCACGCATGAACTGTCCTGGAAAGGACATCCGCTATGCCCTGCTCTTCATTATATGCTGGAATGATGACAGACAGCGTCGGCACACGCTGGGGCCTCCACGCCCCTTCAAGACAACGAGAAACCGCCTAACCTCTCCCGCAGTGTACGGGCGGTCCGCATCTCAGATGTAGCCTAATTCCCTCAGCCTTTTCTCCAGCATCGCCTGCTCTTCGGGCGTCATCCCCGGGTCATGCCCCCCAAGCCCACCATCGCTTGGCGGAAGGGGCAGGTGCGCCTGAAGGTCCAACGCCATTTCCGGCCGCTCCGCAATCACATTCTTCATTTCGAGGGGATCCGTCCTCAGGTGATACAGTTCAGTGCCGATGGTCGGATCATCGGGAACCCATATGCACTTCCACTCCGAGGTGCGTATGGCAACCATCGCGGGCGGCGTGGGGAACCTCTCCGCCTTCGTCCATCTCGTCGGGAGGTACCGAGGGATCACGCTCTTGCCGCTGTACGCCTCCATATAGACCGGCCGCTCCTCCCAGCGCTCCCCGGCGATCAGCGGGCAGAGACTCCTTCCCTGGACGAAAACTCTATCACCTTCGGCCACCTGCAGGATCTCGCGCAATGTCGGCATGATATCGACCTGACTGACCTGATCCGGGACGACAATGCCCCCAGAAATCCCGGGGCCGACGAGGATCAGGGGGACCCGCACGATATAATCGTACAGGTTGAGCCCGTGGGCGCTCTGGAGGAACCGGTACTGATGGATCCATTTGAAGCATAGACTGTAAAAAAGCCGCATCAGCCGGATCCCAATCCGGTCGTAAAGCGCCGGGTGAAGCAAGAACTCGAAAAGCTGCCCGGTCCCTTCCCCGTGATCGCCGTGGATGACGACCAACGTGTTCCCGAGGTCAACCTCTTTGAGGACGTGCCCCAATTGACGGTCGAGGCTGGACACGGCCCGCGAGTAGCGATCACGTCCATACCGTGGTGAGTTGAACTCCGGCATCACCTGTCTCGGCGCGTGAAGCTCCCACAGATGCACGAACAGGAACCAGGGCTCCTTTCCGCCGTTCAACTGAGAGAGTAGCCGCCTGAGGTCTTTACCGAACCTCCCGTGAAGGTATACGTCGTCATTCCGGCGATGCTGATACTGCTGGAAGCCCCGATCGAGCTCAGTGACGTGAAGGATCGGTCCCGTGACCGTGGCGTAGGTGGCGTACCCGGAGTCCCGTAAGATCTCTGCCAGCGTGCGACACCTCGGATTCAGCTTGGCGGTACTGAGGTAGAATCGATTGAGGCTAAGAGGCCTGATCCCGTGGACAAGTGGGTAGACACCAGTGAATAGGCTGGCAAAGCAGACAGGCGTGCTGCCTGCAACGGAGATCGCCTGGGTCAAGACTGTCCCTTGACGGCATAAGGCATCAAGGGTGGGCGTATCGGCCTGCCGGCCCTCGCCATAAGCGGCATCAGCACGAAGACAATCTATGAGCAGAAACAGAACGTTCTTTCTCGCCATCCCATGGCCTCAGGGTGCTATTCCACTGTCTGTTGCGTAGGCGCGAATGGGCACGTGTGATCGCGGCAACCGGGACTTCGTCTACAAGACACCACGACTCCTTGAGCTTGAACAGGGTCTTCTTCCGCCCGGCTAGTTCTACCTCGATCCGCGCCCAATTGGGATGCACTGATCCAGGGTGTGGGACAGGGAGTCGTCGTTATGTGTCTTGACCGTTTTGCGGACGTACATGAAGCACCAGATCGCAAATTATCGCTCAGATGTCAAGCCATTTTTAATGTTCACTCCTCACACCTTTGGCCGCTAGACTCGGCGTTGGACACAGAACATATGCGCCATTAGGAACTGAGGCTGTCATGAAATATCGGGCCTACCCGTCATCGCCCTGCGACGGGAGATGGATGGTCTGATCCGGGCGATCGGTCATGGGAGGATCGTGCCGCCGGAATGGGAACCGCCAACACCCGGCTATAGAAAATGGCGATCTGCTCGAACTCCCCGTCAACGACGATCTCGTGCGCGCCCTGCTTCAGGACCAGCGGCGCCTGGTAGGGCTGGCCATCGATGGTGACCCTCGGCGCGCCGCCCTGCGCGCCCACCGCGTACTCTGCCGAGGCGATCAACGACACGGTCGCGCGGTTCCCTGCGAGCGCGGCGCGAGGGAGCACCGTCCCGGTCACAAGAACCTCTCCTCGAAAGCCTATGGGTACGTAGTGTGAGTAAAGGAATCTCAACAGGTTCCGGGGCAGGCTCCTCAGTTGTGGTGAGGAGATGACCACCTTACACTGGTTCCTTCGAAGGTCATTGATGATCTCGATTTCCGGAATGAATCCAGCTTGTAGCCGCCTGATGACCGCAATGGTAAGCCGATAGTAGTACGTGGCGTGCGGCCTGAAGATGTACTGTGCATAGGCGTCGAAGACGCACTCGCCGGGTGAGGTAAGCGCGAGCACGTCGCGGAGCGTCTGGCGTTGGCGCGGCCAGTGATCCGACAGGGGTGGCATCCCGGTCAGCAGTGCCTGCAACGGCCGCACGCAGACCCCGTAGAGGAGGAGCGCTGCCAGCGCCGCCCAGGCGAGGCGGGTTGGCGACCGGACAAGCTGGTTTGCGGAGGCGCCTGATGCCGCGGAGCCCGAGGCTTGTGGCGGCAGGGCCCGCGCGATCACGGTCCTCACCACATCCGCCCCGTACATGGCCGCCAGGGGCAGGAAGGGGAGCGCGCTCTGGCCATAGGGGGCCGGCATCAGGAACAGGTAGACCGCGGCCGTCACCGCCCCGGTCAGGAGAGGGGCGAACTGGGTCTCGTCCGCGACCCTCGCCTTGACCATCCGGATCACCGCCAGGCTCGCGCCGACGAGGGCGAGCGCGAAGAAGGCCCCGTGGGTCTCTAGCCTCACGTGCGGGAGGGCGGAGAACCGGTTGGGGTTGCGGAAGCTGTTGATCACTGCCCACTGGAGGAACTTCGGCAGGGCCCCCGCCGTCCAGAGCAGTAGTCCTCCCACTAGGATGGCAGCGGCGAAGGCGCCCAGGAACAGGAGCAGGCCGACGAGGGCCTCCCGAAGGGCGGCCGCAGAGCGCCGGAGGCCAGCGGAAAGGGCGAACACTAGGGTGAGGCCGACGAGGGGGAACAGGGTCTTGGTGAGCAGCCAGAAGGCCACCCCCAACAGGGCCCCGGCGATGAGGAAGCCGCCCCGGCTGTGCCGCTCCCAGGCGCGCATGAAGTGCCAGAGGCTCATGAGGATCAGCAGCGTCTGGGGGATGTCCGGCCGAAACTCGTAGGCGGGTCTCCACCAGAGCAGCAGGTAGCTCAGGAGGAGGACCGCCAGCAGCCCCGTCAGGGGATCGAAGCACTGCCGGGCGATCCGGTAGAGTTGCAGGAGAATCAGCAGGAAGCAGAGGAGCATGAGGCCTCGGCCCACGTAGATGATCCGCAGGTCTTCGCCCATCAGCGTGAAGACCGGGGCCATGAGGTAGTAGAAGAGTGGGGGGTGACTCTGCCAGAAATCTCGGTAGGGGACCTGGCCCTGGGTGATCGCCCAGGCCGCGTGGAGATGCTCGCCCTCGTCGTCCCCGAGCGGCGCGTGCACCAGCAGCGGCACGCGGAGCGCCAGCGCCAGCACGATCAGCGCCGGCAGAGCCCACGAGAGCCAGCGCTCGGCGGTGGCGACAGCGGCCAGTGTGTGGGTCGAGGGATGCTCGCCAGCAGCCGGCAGCGGTGGGTGCTGGCCCTCCCAAATGCTGTCTCCTTCTGTCAGTAGTTTGCGGGTGGGGGATCCCATGCGCGACTGACCTTCCAAGCCGATCACCGCCAGTCGCATCACGCCTCCACCACCACCCCTTCCTGAATCATCCTGTGCCATGTTTGCTCGATGAGACACGGTCGTCCGGGACGTTCTGGACGGTAGGTGGTCATTGGACATATCCTAATGCCCGAAGCTTCTTTCCCATCTCTGTGTCACGAGACCAACGGACCGGGTTGCCCAAGGCCAAGGCGTCCTGCTGGCGGACGGCATCCAGTTTTCTCTTGAGATCGGCAACCTTTGTAGAGACTGCGGCAGTCATCTCCCCGTCCATCAAGTTCGTGGTTTCAGCAAGATCGTTATGCAGATCGTAGAGTTCATCGTTCCCGTGGCTCCGGATCAATTTTATGCCAGTGCGAATCAGTGCATATTTTGAACCTTCGCTATGGGTTTCAGACAATATCTCTCTCTCGGTATCCTGGCCAAAGAGATTCTTACCTCTGAACATTTGTGAGGAATTGATGGACAATGCGCCCAGCACCGTTGGAAGCAGATCGACGTGGGACACCGGGTACCGGATCTCCTTCACATCAGATGATTGACCAGGGAACCGGATGATGAGGGGCACGTGGATCAGCCCGTTGTAGAGAAACTCCCGATGGGCAAAGTAGTAGTCGTGGCCCCCCATGCCTTCGCCGTGATCTGAGGTAAAGATGATCAATGAATTGTCAAACAGGCCACGCTCCTGAATTTTTTGGATCAACTCGCCGAACGCGTGATCGAAGAAGCGGATCTCCCCGTCATATTGGGAGATATAATAGTCTGGGTCCCGATGCTTTCCCAACTGTTGATACGAAGGGATCCCACCTTTACCGTTCCGTCCTTGATTAATTGGGAGCGTTTTTGTCCCGCCGACCGGGCGCTCGACAAACATGGTGTTGTAGGGGGATGGCGGAGCATACGGACCATGGGGATCATTATAGTGCACCCACAGGAAGAACTTCTTCGTGTAGTTGTCTTCGAGCCATTTGATAGCCGCGAGGGTCGTCTTTGGCGCAATCCGCTCCAACTTTTCCTTCGAGACCCGGTCTCCTAGATGATCGTCGTACACGTCGAACCCCTGCTCGAAGCCCGATCCCCGAATCAGGGTCAAGTGGCTGACGATGGCGCCGGTGCGATACCCCTTCGCCTTCAGGATCTCGGCCATCGTCAGGGCCCCCGGCGGTAGTGTAAATTCATTCCGCAGCACCTTTGTCTCGTGGGGATAATGGGAGGTCATGAGACTGCTGAACGAAGGGTTCGTCTCGGGCGCATGAGAGAAGGCATAGCGAAAGAGGATGCCCTCTTTGGCGAATCGATCGACGTTCGGGCTGGTGTTGCGGGCGTACCCATACGCCCCGAGATGATCGGCCCGGAGGGTATCCACAGTGATGAGGATCACGTTGATCTCGCTCGCCGGGCGGGCGGCAGCGAGGAGGACGAGACCCAGGCCGGCGGCGAGCGCGGCGATCGACGGAAGGGACGACTTACTGGACATACCCTAACGAGCGAAGCTCCTTTCTCATCGGGCTTTCCGTAGACCATATAATTGGCGCGCCCAAGCGCAATGCGTCCTGCCGCCGGATGGCGTCGAGTCCGTCTTTCAGAGGGACCGCCTGGGGAAAAAGGGCTATCCTCCCAGTTCCATGCATCAGGTCTTCGCTCTCAGAAAAATCCACTTGAATGTCATACAACAGTGCAGGCTTCTTGCCCCTGGTGATCAATTTCAATTTCATGTTATTGCCGATTAAGGCATATTCCGGACCACGGCGAAATGATTCAGACAAGATCTGCCGATATTCACGACCTGTAAGAAGATTCTTGCCTCTCAAGGCATGCGGGTGACGAATTGACACTGCATCGAGAATCGTCGGAAGGAGATCGACGTGGGACACCGGGTACCGGACCTCCTTCACCTCTGGCGACTGACCCGGTACACGGAGGATGAGGGGAACATGGATCTGCTCGTTATAGAGGAATTGCCCATGGGAAAAGTAGACGTTGCGCTCTCCCATGCTTTCGCCGTGATCAGACGTAAATATGAGCATAGAGTTGTCAAAGAGGCCGAGTTCTCGGATCTTCTTCATCAGATCCCCGAACGCCAGATCGAAGAACCGGATCTCGCCATCATACTGGGCGATGTAATATTCCGGGTCACGGTGATCGCCCAACTGCTGATACAAAGAGATCTTGCCATCATCAGCATCTCCAATTGGGAGGGTTCTTTTCCCGAGGGTCGAGGGCTCGATGAACATGGTGTTATAGGGGGGTGGCGGGGTGTAAGGACCATGAGGATCATTGTAGTGCACCCAGAGGAAGAACTTCTTCGTGTAGTTGTCTTCGAGCCATTTGATAGCCGCGAGGGTCGTCTTTGGCGCAATGCGTTCCTGCCGCCCCAGGACCAGGTCCTCCAGACGATCGTCGTACTCGTCGAACCCCTGCTCGAAGCCCGATCCGCGACGCAAACTTTGGTGGCTGTTGATGGCGGCGGTGTGATACCCGTTCGCCTTCAGGATCTCCGCCATCGTCACAGCCCCTGGGGGGAGTAAATAAAAGTTAGTGAATACCTTTGTCTCGTGGGGATAATGTGAGGTCATGAGACTACTGAATGAGGGATTGGTCGAATTCGCGTTAGAGAAGGCATAGCGAAAGAGGATGCCCTCTTTGGCGAATCGATCGACGTTCGGGCTGGTGTTGCGGGCGTACCCATACGCCCCGAGATGATCGGCCCGGAGCGTATCAACGGTGATCAGGATCACGTTGCGCTTGCTCGCCTGGCGAGCGGCCGCCAGGAGCAGAACACTGAGGCCGACGGCAAGAGTCGCGCTCAGCGGAAAGAGGAAACGACCGCTGAACCAATGCTTTACCATGCAGTCTCCTTCCCCCGCAGATCCCTGCTGCGTCCTGTTTGAGATGTGTCACGGCCTCCGAGAAGGAATGGCTCATTGGACATACCCCAGTGCTCGAAGCTCCTTTCGAAATGCACTCCCCCTGGCCCAGACAATTGGCGCGCCCAAACGCAATGCGTCCTGCCGCTGAAGGGCATTCAGTCGATCCTTGATTGCGGCAGCCTGGGGAAAGAGGGCGGTTTTGTCTCCCTTCATCAGGTTTGCTTTTTCAGAAAAGTCCTTTTGAATGTCATACAGTTTATACCTTCTCCCTTCCATCAATTTCAAGTTATCGACAATCAACGCGTGTTTCAAACCTACCTTGTGTGTTTGAGAAACCACCAACGCAGAAGAGAGTATTGGTCGATCCTCCCGCTGTGTGAGAAGGTTCTGTCCCCTGAAGGCATGCGGGTGTCGAATTGAAACCGCATCGAGAATCGTCGGAAGGAGATCGACGTGGGACACCGGGTACCGGACCTCCTTCACCTCTGGCGACTGACCCGGTACACGGAGGATGAGGGGAACATGGATCTGCTCGTTATAGAGGAATTGCCCATGGGAAAAGTAGACGTTGCGCTCTCCCATGCTTTCGCCGTGATCAGACGTAAATATGAGCATAGAGTTGTCAAAGAGGCCGAGTTCTCGGATCTTCTTCATCAGATCCCCGAACGCCAGATCGAAGAACCGGATCTCGCCATCATACTGGGCGATGTAATATTCCGGGTCACGGTGATCGCCCAACTGCTGATACAAAGAGATCTTGCCATCATCAGCATCTCCAATTGGGAGGGTTCTTTTCCCGAGGGTCGAGGGCTCGATGAACATGGTGTTATAGGGGGGTGGCGGGGTGTAAGGACCATGAGGATCATTGTAGTGCACCCAGAGGAAGAACTTCTTCGTGTAGTTGTCTTCGAGCCATTTGATAGCCGCGAGGGTCGTCTTTGGCGCAATGCGTTCCTGCCGCCCCAGGACCAGGTCCTCCAGACGATCGTCGTACTCGTCGAACCCCTGCTCGAAGCCCGATCCGCGACGCAAACTTTGGTGGCTGTTGATGGCGGCGGTGTGATACCCGTTCGCCTTCAGGATCTCCGCCATCGTCACAGCCCCTGGGGGGAGTAAATAAAAGTTACTGAATACCTTTGTCTCGTGGGGATAATGTGAGGTCATGATACTGCTGAACGACGGGTTCGTCGAGGGCGCGTGCGAGAAGGCATAGCGAAAGAGGATGCCCTCTTTGGCGAATCGGTCGAGGTTCGGACTGGTGTTGCGCGCGTACCCATACGCCCCGAGATGATCGGCGCGGAGCGTATCGACGGTGATGAGGATCACGTTGCGCTCGTTCGCCGGCCGGGCGGCGACCAGGAGCAGGAGACCGAGGCCGGCGGCGAGCGCGGCGATCGACGGAAGGGATGACTTACTGAACATATCCTAACGCTCGGAGCATCTTTCTTGATCGCATATCGGTTGACCGAGGGATCGGGTTGCCCAAGGCCAAGGAATCCTGCTGACGAATGGCCTCCAGTTCCCTTTTGAGATCGGCGACCTTTGCGGCAACTGTGGAACTCATCTTGGCGGCCATCAAGTTGACGGTTTCAGCGATATCCTTCTCGAGATCATAGAGTTCATAGTGGCTCGTGTCCTGCATCAATTTCATGCCATTGGCGATCAGGGCGTATTTAGAGCCTAGGCCCCGGCTATGTGTTTCAGAAAATATCTCGCGATTTTCCCGGCGAGTGAGGAGATTCCGGCCCTTAAACGCATTTGGGTGACTGATCGATGCTGCGTCCAGCACTGTTGGGAGCAAATCGACATGGGCCACCGGGTATCGGATCTCCTTCGGTTCGGATGATGGATCAGGCAACCGGATGATGAGGGGCACATGGATCAGCCCATTGTAGAGATATTGCCCGTGAGCAAAGTAGTACTCGTGCTCGCCCATCCCCTCCCCGTGGTCCGCCGTAAAGATGATCAGCGATTTGCTCAACAGATCGAGCTCCTGAATTTTTTGGATCAACTCCCCGAACGCGTCATCGAAGAACCGGATCTCGCCGTCATACTGGGAGACATAATATGTTGGGTCTCGATGATTACCCAACTGCTGATACCTAGGGATCGTGCCTTTCTTGCCCTCCTTTCCTTCAATGACTGGCAGCGTCTTCGCCCCAGCAGCCGTGGGCTCGACAAACATCGTGTTATAAGGGGATGGCGGGACATAAGGCCCATGCGGATCCATGTAGTGCACCCACAGGAAGAACTTCTCCGTGTAGTTCCTTTGCAGCCACCTGATGGCCGCGAGCGTCGTCTTCGGCGCTATCCGCTCTACCCGTCCCGTGACACGGTCTAACAGATCTATTTGATCGTCGTACACGTCAAACCCCTGCTCGAAGCCCGAGCCCCGATGTAAGGTAGGGTTGCTGACCACGGCGCCGGTGCGATACCCGTTCGCCTTCAGGATCTCGGCCATCGTCACGGCCCCTGGAGGCACTCTAAATTCATTCCGCAGCACCATTGTCTCGTGGGGATAATGGGAGGTCATGATACTGCTGAACGACGGGTTCGTCGAGGGCGCGTGCGAGAAGGCATAGCGAAAGAGGATGCCCTCTTTGGCGAATCGGTCGAGGTTCGGACTGGTGTTGCGCGCGTACCCATACGCCCCGAGATGATCGGCGCGGAGCGTATCGACGGTGATGAGGATCACGTTGATCTCGCTCGCCGGCCGGGCGGCGACCAGGAGGAGGAGACCGAGGCCGACGACAGCGGCCATGATCAGCGGAGTGACAAAGCGACCACCAAGCCTATGCGTCACCATGAACTCTAGCTCCCATGCAGATCCCCCAAGCCCCTCTTCGGGCTGAGCCCCATCTCACCTCTCCGAGGACGGCGCGAGGAGTTCGGCTTCTGACTAATACAAACGCATTAAATCCTGTTACACCGTCATTGCGAGCGACCGAAGGGAGCGTGGCAATCCGACACGAAGTGTCGTTGCGAGGCACGTTCGCTTCGCTCAGTATAGACTCCGCCGAGGCAATCTCCCCGAGATTCCTCGCGTCGCTCGGAATGACCCTTCGACTCGGCTCAGGGCAGGCCTTGCAGGTCAGATTGCTTCGGTCGCTCCGCTCCCTCGCAATGACACCTTACGTAATGCGTTTGTATTAGATCTCCACTCGGAACAGGCCCCGCAGCGTGTATGCCGAGACCATCGACAACACGAGAAACAGGACGATCCAGTGGACCTGCCATCCGAAAACACTGAATGACATCGGTCGATACCGTACCTCAATCGCCTCGATCGGCACATTCTCCGGCAGGGGGGCCTCTCCCCCGGCGAACACCATCTCCAGCAGATGTGCGCGTCTCCGCGTCCGGGACACCCTCGCCAGGCGATCGGTGACCAGCACCTCTTTGCTGAGCGACTGAGCAGGGATCTGGAAGACGAGATCGAATTTCCCCTCGCGTTTGGCTCTCAGCCGCCAGTCCATTTCCCCCTCTCCCGGAATCCGCAGGGCGGGTGTCTCGATCGTCAACCCTTCCGGAGCAACGATGCGCACCGCCCTTTCACTCCACGGAATCTGGTTGTCCCATCTCATCGAGACGATGGCTGACTCACCAGGTCGCATAGGGCGATACCCGAAGTAGAGATTCAATTGAATCACCAGGATGATGAAAGGAAGGAACATCACCGCAAAAGGCACGAGGGAATACTTCATAAAGGCAAGGGTGGCGCGAAAGATCTGCCACTGGGCACCTACCACCAGCGCAGGATCATCTTTGAACAGCCCGATTTCCAAGAGATGCGCCTTGATCTTTTGCTTGGCAGCTTTGATCCCTTTCTGGTTTGAGCAATACCGAAAGACCAGGAGCATCACGATGCCTGTTCCGAGCGACACGGCTCCTAACCCGACCACTGGAGGAAAGGGCCGGAACGGAAAGAAGAGCAGGTCGAAGATCACGTTCATATCCACACGATGGACCCGCACACCCAATGTCGCTTGGGATGACGCCGGGCTCAGGAGATATAACCGAGCCCTTGCAGTTTTTTCGCGGCGTTTGCCTCAAACTCGGCTTCCTCGAGCCTGGCAATCTCTTTTTCCAGCACATGGGTTACAAATTCTAGCACAGAGGGATACCCCGCGGCAATGGCGCACCTCTCGGCCTTCTTCAACAACTCCTTTTCTATGCGGACTTTTGAACCGAACATATGACCCTCCTCCTTTGGGAAAGAACTTGTCCGAAGCAAGGCGGCAGACATCGCTCTTCGCTCGCGCGGCTCTGTTTCAGAAAATGGGCCTCCCTCTCATCCCCTCTCCCGCCTGGAGGCCGAACTCGGACAGGATCGTCACGGTAAGATCGGTCAGCGCAGGATCCGGGACCTTGATCTTCCTATTGCTGAACACTACGCCGGGAACCAGCTCCGCCGCCATGGCGTGGTCGCCGCTCCACTTTTCGGTATTCTCCCCCACCAGCCCCGCTGGAATCTCGCCGAGGGCCGTCTTGCCCGATGCCCGGTACCCTCGGTTGTACCCGACAATGAGATCCGGCGCGCTCTCGACATACGGCCCCGAGTAGACCTCAGATGCCTTGTAGACACGGAGGACGATGGGCCGCCCGGTGACAGGATCGCGAACGGCCAGGAGCTTCCGGGCGATCTCATCCAACAGTCCTGCCTTTTGATCAGGAGGGACACTCCCGGTCCGTTCCCGGCCACGGAGGTTGAGATACAGTCCATTCAGGCCCAACCCGTAGGCCCGCGTCCTCTGCCAGTCAACATTCTGAGATAGACTACTTTCTCCCCACTCCCCCCCAGTCATCAGCGCGAGATAGCCGTTATCTTTCAACCAGGTGTTGAGATTGAAATAGCGATAGAAGGGGGCAAACCCATGATCGGACATCACGATCAAGGTCATCCGGTCATCTATCTCGGCAAGCGCTCTGCCGAGGATCCGGTCCATCTCCCGGTAGACCGCTTCGATGGTGCCGCCATACCTGTTGCCTGCGGCCTGTTCATGCGCCGGGTGATCAGTGTCCATCGGCCCCCAGAACATATGTTGGATCGGATCTGGACTGGAAAGGTAGAAGAACAAGAGTCCTGAGCGAAAACGCTTCAGCTCATGCTCGAGCATGGCGGACCTCTCCGCGAGGACGGTTCGCGCTAGGGCCAGGAACTCCTCCTCATCGATGATATCCCCATTGAGCGCTTTGGTATCTTCAGGCATGCCCTGCGTGTAAAACAGGCCGATCGCTCTCGCCAGGTCTTTTGCATAGGATGCGGGCGTGGAGATCGGGAGCGCCGGCGCCTCGGGATCCAGATTGATCGGGGTCACGTACAGCTTGAAGTTCGGGTGAACCTCCTTGAGATAAAAGCGGCAGATACCAGAAACGCTCTTCAGGAACGGGATCAGCGGGAACTCCACCCTCACCCACGCGCTCCACTCGCCTTGGTTGAGAAGGATCTCACTGCCTTGGATCACGATTTTGGCGACCGGGTGCTCCGGGTCAATCCTGACCACAAAGTCAATTGTCGCCGTGCCGCCTTGTTCCCGAAATGTGTTCGCGGGGCCGTGCAATGTCGCCTCAACGCGATGATCAGCCACCGCCACAGGAAAGATCTGGCCCCCCGAGATATCCTCGTCATCATCATCAGGAGGAGTGTCGGTAAAAAAGGAAAAGGTCCCGTATGTTCCCTGGATGTCCGGGGTCCCCATCCCGGAGACGCTCAGGGCCGCCGACTTGACCGGGGGGAAATTGGCCGGGATACCATTAATCGTCGTGGGGATGCCTTTGGCCGCCAGGAGCTCCCAAAACGCCTTTCCTCTCCTCAGGAGCTCGACCCTACCGCCGCTCAGCGGAAAAAGCCAGCCCCTAAGACGGATCGCCTTGCCGGGCGGCTCCACTCTGCTGGTTGACAGGTACGGGGCGACGGTGGCCGGGTCCCGATGGATGAAATCGAAAATGCCATGGCCGCCAGGATCCATACCTGTGATAAAGTTGGACCACGCCACGGGACTCAGGGGTGGGACACTGGTGGCCAACCTCCGGAAATCACCCCGTTCTTTCAGTACCGAAAAGTTGGGGAGTTTGCCCTGTTGCATCAGCCGTTCGACTATCTGAGGGTCGAGGCCATCCATCCCGAGGACCAGCACCCGTTTCCCGGTGATCTGGGGCGGTCCGCTGTGACAGGAGGTCAGAATAAGGGACGCAACAAACAAGCCGGCTACAATGATAGGGAGCGGCAGAAGGCAGATTGTTTCGCAGCGTCTTCGATCCCGCGATGAAGTGCCTCTCTCGATCGTTCCGATCTCCGGCTGCCCGGTCACTCTTGCTTCCTGTCCTGAAGGATCAGCGACGTTCCTTCCATATAGGGTGGAACGTCCACGCCGAAGAGCTCCAAGACGGTCGGCGCGATGTCCACGATCGATGGATTATCAACATGGATGGGCCGATTGCAGAACAGGACCCCAGGCACGAGCTTTGGATCAATGCAGTGATCGCCGCTCCAGCTCTTGCGATTCTCTTCAAAGACCTTGCCGGTGACTTTGCCAATCACACTCTCCCATGACGCTCTGTAGCCTTCGTTATAGCCAATAATGAGCTCAGGGGAGTTGTCCCGATATGGCCCGGCGTAGATAGCCGCAGCATCGAACACTGCGCGGATAGCGACATCGCCGGTCTCGTCATCCTTCAGTCCCGTGAGCCTCTGAATCAGCTCTCGTTTCAGCCCCTCGAACTCCTGGCCGGGCTCAACGGTCCCCTTTGCTTCGCGCCCTTTCAGATTGATGTACAACCCATTAAGCCCAATCGCGTAGGCCCGCGTCTTCTTCCAGTCCACATCCTGCAGCCATTCCCGACCTGCTGCATCCTCTCTCAGCATTAAGTACCCGTTCTGGTAGAGCCATGTGTTCAGGCTCATGCCCCTCCGGAAAGACTTAAAGCCGTGATCCGACAGGACAAACAGCATCGTGCGATTATCCATCCCCGCCATCACCCGCCCCACCATCTCATCCATTCGCTTGTACACGTCTCCAATGACGTGCTGGTATGTTCTGGAGTTGGTTGGTTGAGCTGCCCGACCCCGACCGTCAAAGTCGCGGAAGAACATGTGCTGGACCCTATCCGGCATATCGAAGACACACACGCACAACCCTTTCCGAGTCTTCTCCAGCGCTTGAAAAAATATCCGCTCCCGCTCTGCGTGGATCAGCTCACACTGGGCCAAGAACGCCTCTTCATCGATGACCTGCTCATTGAGCGCCCACGTGTCCTCCGCCAGCCCCAGCGTCGAATATCTCCCCAAGAGCTTGGCCAGATAGATGGAGTAGACCAACGGATGAGAAATGGGGAGAGCGGGTTTCTCCGGGTCAATGTTGATCGGGGAAAGATAGAGCTCAACATGGGGCGAGAGCTGTTTGAGGTAAAAGCGCCCAATGCCGTGGATCTTCACCCCAAGCCCCGCTTTATAGCAGAGTGGGACCCAATCCGAATATTCACCTCGTTTTAACCGGAGCTTACTGCCGCAGATCTGGAGGTCGGCCGCATCGGCTTCCGTGTCCAGCCTCAGAGTCATCGGCAGACGAAGCTCTTCTTCTCGTGCGGAAACGGGATTCATGGG
This sequence comes from uncultured bacterium, assembly GCA_964499665.1. GTDB lineage: Bacteria > Methylomirabilota > Methylomirabilia > Methylomirabilales > Methylomirabilaceae > Methylomirabilis. The sequence continues at coordinate 16,927 of CAZCMC010000015.1, forward strand.
TCCCGGGACAAACGACTTGATCTGCCCCCCGGCAACGTTCACGCGGATCCGCGTTCCGCCGGTGTGGTCCTCGGCTGCGGCCAACTGTGATGTGTACAGGGTGAACGACCCCTGGGTCCCCCTCAGATCCGGCACGCACATCCCGGAGAGCAGCACGCCATGAAACTTCTCCGGGGGAAACGTGATCGGCACGCGCAGAACGGTACTGAAAATCCCGTGCTCCCCCAGCACCTTCCAGAACGGCTGACTTTTGCGCAGGAGCTTGTATTTGGGCTTCCCGAGGGGAATGGAGTACTTACCGACGGAGATGTGCCTCGACGTCTGAGTGATGGCTGCTGAAGAGAGCATCGGCTGGTATGTCCGTGGATCCCGACTCAGGAAATCGTAGATATTATGCCGCCCGGGATTGACCCCCGTGCTGAACGAGGACCACGCTACAGGGGAGATAGGAGGAAAGGTGGTCTGCAGCCTGACAAAAGAGCCTTCTGCCCGGAGCCTTGCCAGATGCGGCAATTGCCCCTCAGCCATAAAGCGCTCGCAGAGTTCTGGATCGAATCCGTCAAGACCGATGATGACGACCCTGTCAGTGATTGCGCGGGCATAGGCTTTAGATCCTCTGAACCACCGCAGGAGAGCACGGATTGGCCAGGTGAGGAGGAGAAACGCGGTGATCAAAAGGCTGATAAAGAGGACAAAGAAAGACGAGAGGAAAGCAAACCCCGCGCCCGGCCCGATGTAGGCAGAGGCATCGGGGGTCATGAGAGACAAGAGGATGAAGCAGGCTGAGGCAAGCGCGATGACCTGCGCTACCTTCCCCCTGGGGGACAACCTGGAACCCGCCACTGATCAGAACCCCGCGTCGGGGGGGCCAATCGATCCCCCGATTCCCTTAGAGCTTATCCGTAAATAGGATTCCCCCCTTTTTCAAAGGGGGATTCGAAAGCTATCAATTATTTAAGGATAAGCTCTTAGTATCCGATCCCAAGCGAGAGAAGGCACGCGCCATGCGTCCTGATTGATCGCGTTACAGGCCGAAGGTGATTTGGGCCTCGCCGCGCCCGGATTAACGCCCCGTGGATGATACATCAGCCTCGATCACACAGTCAAGCGGATGTATCGCGCCTGACTTGCTAAGAACAGAATCTTCCCTAGAACAGAGATAGGCCCACCAACGGCCTAAAGCATCTGTCATTGCGAGCACCCAAAGGGTGCGTGGCAATCC
>CAZCMC010000016.1:0-17642 GCA_964499665.1 uncultured bacterium
TCAATCCGGATAGCCAAAAAAAGGCTTGACACCGGCAGGGGCTGGTGTATATTACGCGATTAATAAGATAGACTTAGTAGACTACACGATAAAATGCTGTCAAAGAAAGCCAAATATGCCTTAAGGGCGCTGTTATTGCTGGCCAAGGAGCATGGTCGCGGGCCAGTTCTCATCTCTGATCTCGCGCAGAGAGAGAGTATTCCAAAGAAATTCCTAGAACTCATCCTGCTTGACTTAAAGAACCAGGGCGTCTTGCAGAGCAAGAAGGGAAAAGGGGGCGGCTATTTTCTGGGAAGACCGCCAGAAAAGATCACCTTGGGTCACGTCATTCGGGCGCTCGACGGTCCCCTCGCTCCGCTTCCCTGTGCAAGCCAGACAGCCTACCTGAAGTGCGAGGAATGCAAGGACGAGGCGACATGCGGCATCAGGATCGTCATGAGAGAGGTCCGTGATGCGACGGCGAGAATCTTAGACAGCACGAGCCTGATGGATGTTCTGGGCCGGGTTAATAGGGTCATGAAGGCGGAGAAAGAAAAGTTAGTTTACTCGATCTAGATTTTTTGTCTTAATTAGACTATTCAATCCATAGGATAACTAGATTAAATGTAAGTATCATAATCGGCAAGGTGCTTGCCGCCAGTTGAAGGAGACCCAAGTGCCCCTGAAGAGACTCATTTGTTTCCTATTCCTAGCGACCTTCATCGTAGGCTTGGCTTCTCCTGCCTCGGCAAAGGACATCACGCTGCTGAATGTCTCCTACGACCCGACGCGGGAGCTCTACCAGGAGTTCAATGCTGCCTTTGCGAAGCACTGGCAGGTAAAGACCGGCGAGAAGGTCACCATCAGGCAATCCCACGGAGGATCGAGCAAGCAGGCCCGGGCTGTCATCGACGGGCTGGAGGCGGATGTCGTGACGTTAGCGTTGGCCTATGATATCGACGCGATTGCCGAAAAGGCCAAACTGTTCCCGAAGAACTGGCAGGCGCGCCTGCCCCACAGCAGTGCGCCTTATACGTCGACCATCGCGTTTCTCGTGCGCAAGGGCAACCCGAAGGGGATCAAGGACTGGGACGATCTCGTCAAACCCGGGGTGTCGGTGATCACGCCCAATCCCAAGACTTCCGGCAGCGCCCGCTGGAACTACCTTGGCGCCTGGGGTTACGCTTTACTGAAATCGGGCCGCGACGAAGCCAAGGCCAGGGGTTTTATCACCCAACTCTACAAGAACGTACCCGTGCTCGATTCCGGCGCGCGCGGCGCCACCACCACCTTTGTCGAACGCGGCATCGGCGACGTGCTTATCAACTGGGAGAACGAAATTCTGCTGGGTGGCAAAGAACTGGGGAAGGACAAGTTCGATATCGTCGTGCCGCCGACCAGCATTCTTGCCGAGCCCACGGTAAGCCTGGTGGACAAGGTGGTAGATAAGCGCGGCACCCGGGCCGTCGCCCAGGCCTACCTGGAGTACCTCTATTCCCCTGAGGGTCAGGAGATTGCGGCCAAGCACTACTATCGACCGGTGGACCGTAAGACCGCGGCAAAATACGCCGCCCAGTTTCCTAAGGTGAAGCTATTCACGCTCGGGGAGATTGTAGGCGACTGGCAAAAAACCAATAAAGTCCACTTCGCGGACGGCGGCATGTTCGACCAGATCTACCAACCCGGCAGGTAGATGGTGTGAGTCTGAGTCGATGACGAAAGAGAAAAAGTAATGGCTCTATCTCTCAAACAGCGCAGCGTCCTGCCGGGCTTTGGCCTGACGATGGGCTTTACCTTGCTCTACCTCAGCCTGATCGTCCTGATCCCGCTCTCCGCGACCTTCCTGAAGACCGCTACCATGAGCTGGGGCCAGTTCTGGAGTACAGTCACCGAACCCAGAGCGCTGGCCTCGTACCGGCTCAGTTTCGGCGCGTCGCTGATCGGAGCAGCAATCAACATGGTCTTTGGTATGCTGGCCGCCTGGGTGCTAGTGCGCTACAGCTTTCCGGGCAAGCGGGTTGTTGACGCGATGGTGGACCTGCCCTTTGCCTTGCCCACTGCCGTCGCGGGGATCACCCTCACCGCCATCTTCGCGCGAAACGGATGGATCGGCAGCCACCTCGAGCCACTCGGGATCAAGGTCGCCTTCACCCCGCTTGGCGTCGTCGTCGCGCTCACGTTCATCGGGTTGCCTTTTGTGGTCCGAACAGTTCAACCGGTGTTGCAGGACCTGGACGCGGAGATCGAGGAGGCGGCGGCCAGCTTGGGCGCAAGTCGATGGCAGACCGTGACCCGGGTGATCCTGCCGAACCTCTTGCCGGCCTTACTCACCGGCTTTGCTCTGGCATTCGCCAGGGCGGTGGGCGAGTACGGCTCGGTCATTTTCATCTCGGGCAACATGCCCATGCGCACAGAGATCACCCCGCTCTTGATCGTCACCAAGCTGGAGCAATATGACTACGCCGGCGCCACCGCGATCGGAGTGGTCATGCTCGTGATGTCGTTTGCGCTGCTCTTCATCATCAATCTGCTGCAGTGGTGGAGTCGCAGGCGCTACGCCTGAGGACGATCTCGCAACGAGCAGCAGGGGCGAGCTGCCCGCGGGGGCGCGAGCGCCTCGGGGCGGCGAACAGAGCAGGGAGGAACACGTATGGCGGGGACTGTCGCGCTAAGCGTTGCCGCAACATCGATCACTCGAACCCGAGCAACGACCGAGCCGGCGCTCGTCCGGTGGACCTTGATCGGTGTGGTGTTGGTGTTCCTCGGGCTGTTCCTGGCGGTACCGCTTGCCGCCGTGTTCTCCGAGGCCTTGGGGAAGGGCGTCGCAGCGTACTTTGCCGCCTTCCGCGAGCCTGACGCATTAGCTGCCATCCGCCTGACGCTGTTGACCGCGTCGATCGCCGTGCCAGTGAACCTCCTGTTTGGCGTGGCCGCGGCCTGGGCGATCGCCAAGTTCGAGTTTGTCGGCAAGAACCTGTTGATCACGTTGATCGATCTGCCCTTTTCCGTTTCCCCGGTCGTGTCGGGGCTGATCTATGTGCTGCTGTTCGGTTTGCAAGGCTGGTTGGGCCCATGGCTTGCCGAGCACGACATCAAGATCATCTTCGCCGTGCCGGGCATCGTGCTGGCCACAATCTTCGTGACCTTCCCTTTCGTGGCGCGCGAGCTGATTCCTCTCATGCAGGCCCAGGGCACCGAGGAGGAAGAGGCCGCCCGGGTGCTCGGCGCCGGCGGGTGGCAGACGTTCTGGCGCGTCACGCTGCCCAACATCAAATGGGGTCTGCTGTACGGGGTGATCCTGTGCAATGCACGGGCGATGGGCGAGTTTGGCGCCGTATCGGTGGTCTCAGGCCATGTGCGTGGGTTGACGAATACCGTACCGCTGCACGTCGAGATCCTCTACAACGAATACAACTCCACCGCCGCCTTTGCCGTGGCCTCGTTGCTGGCGTTACTGGCGTTGGTCACGCTGGCCGCCAAGAGCGTTGTAGAGTGGAAATCTCAACGACAATTCGGAGCCGGTGAGAGGAGTGCCGCTGGAGGAGCAGGGAGATGAGCATCGAGGTTCGTCATATCACCAAGACCTTCGGCGATTTTACCGCCCTTAAGGAGGTCAGCCTCGAGATACCGACGGGCGAGCTGATCGCCTTGCTTGGGCCATCAGGATCGGGCAAGACCACGTTGTTAAGGGTCATTGCGGGCCTGGAGGTCGCTGATCCCGGCAGCGGCGCCATCCTCTTTGACGGCGAGGACGCAACGAGTCGGAGCTCCCGTGATCGGCAGGTTGGCTTTGTGTTCCAACACTACGCATTGTTCCGGCATATGACCATCTTCGAGAACGTCGCCTTTGGCCTCAGGGTCCGGCCACGCAAGGTGCGGCCGTCTGACGGCGAGATTCGCGAGAGGGTCTCTGCGTTACTCAAGCTCGTGCAACTGGATTGGCTGGCGGCGCGTTATCCATCTCAGCTCTCCGGCGGCCAGCGCCAGCGCGTCGCCCTGGCGCGGGCGCTGGCGGTCGAGCCCAAGGTGCTGCTGCTGGATGAGCCGTTCGGCTCGCTGGATGCGAAGGTTCGGAAAGAGCTGCGGCGGTGGCTCCGGCGCCTTCATGACGAGCTTCACGTCACCAGCGTCTTCGTGACGCACGACCAGGAGGAAGCCCTGGAGGTGGCCGACCGCGTGGTGGTGATGAACGAGGGGCGGGTGGAACAGGTTGGGACGCCGGATCAGGTCTACCACCACCCGGCCAACCCCTTCGTCTACAATTTCCTCGGCAACGTGAATCTCTTCAAAGGGCGAGTCGAAGGGGGCAAGGTGCATCTCGGCGATATGGCGATGGAGCTCCCTGAGCAGATGCGACCGGATGCCGAGACCGCCGTGGTCTATGTCCGCCCGCACCTGTTGGAGATCGACCATCAGCCGAGGAACACGAATCACTTCCGCGCCAGGGTGGAGCACATCAACCCGGCAGGGCCCCTCGTGAAGGTCGAGTTGGTCAGCGAATGGGGCGACCCCGTTCAGGTAGAGATCACTCAGGAGCGTTACCGAGACCTCCGACTGAAAAAGGATGCGGAAGTCTTTGTCACTCCCAAGGAGAAGAAAATATTTGTCGAGAAGTATTCGATATAGAGATATCGGCGAGCGCCACGTACATTCTCCATTGAACCCGCCCCGACCCAGGCGGGAGTTGATAGCGAGGCGGCGAATTTTGCAAAGACATCAGGGGTATGTTACGCTGTGTTTTCACCGGTGGAGTGAGAACACGCCATGAGCGAGGATGCGAAACAGACCATTGAGCTGACCTGCCCCTCCTGCCAGGCGAAACTGACTATCGACGCCGCCCTTGGGGCGGTCTTGCATCATGAGCTGCCACCAAAGGCGGCGTCGGTGATCGATCTGAAGGCCGCGGCCGAGGAGTTGAAGGGCGAGGCAAGCAGGCGCGAGGCCCGGTTCAAGGAGTCGATGGAAGCGGAGAGAGAAAAGGCCAAGCTCCTTGAGCGGAAATTCAAGGAGCTGCTCAAGAAAGCCAAGGATGAACCGATCACGCGGGTGCCCCGCGACATCGACCTCGTTTAGCACGCCCATGGAAAAGCATGCGCCGGTGGCGCATCCGATCGAAACGCTGCTTCAGCGTCGTTGGAGCCCTGGGGCGTTCGACCCCAGGCCGGTCGAGCGAGCGGTCCTGCTCAGGCTGTTTGAGGCGGCCCGGTGGGCCCCGTCATCGTTTAACGAACAGCCCTGGCGGTATATCGTGACGAGCCAGGAGGATCCGGAGCGGCTGATAGAGGCGCAGAGCGTCTTGTCGCCCGGCAACGCCTGGGCCACCAAGGCGCCGGTCCTAATCTGCACCGTGGCTCAACTGACCTTTGCCCGCAACGCCAAACCGAATCGGCACGCGTTCCACGACGTCGGTGCGGCCTCCGAGAATCTGCTGCTGCAGGCGACCGCGCTCGGCCTCTTCGCGCATCAGATGGCTGGGTTTGACGTGGAGAAGGCGCGCGCCGTCTTCCAGGTCCCCGAGGGGTACGAGCCGGTGGCGATGATGGCCCTCGGGTACCCTGCGGCATTGGAGACGCTGACCGACGAGCAGCGGGCGCACGAGCAGCGGCCACGGGCGCGGCGCCCCATCGAAGAGTTTGTCTTCGATGGCCGATTCGGCAACTCTATAGAGAAGAAGACTGGTTAGCCTACGAGACGCGCTTCCAAGGCGATGAAGGCTCACGACCTGCTTGGCCCCACACTCAGGCGGGTCAGCCGCTCCTTCTACCTGACCCTCAGGGTCCTTCCACGCGACGTGCGACGGCCGATCGGCCTCGCCTATCTCTTCGCCCGCGCCGCGGACACCATCGCCGACACCGCCCTCATCAGCCGCGCCGACCGCCTCAAATATCTGGAGCTGTTCCGCGCGGCGTTCAGGGATGGGGAGGCCGGACGCCTTGGGGCGGTCCGCGAGGCGCTTACTGCGCCGAACGGAAACGCAGCGGAGCGCGAGCTGCTGACCCGCGTGGAAGAGGCGTTCGCCCTCCTGCAGACCCTCGAGCCGGCCGACCAGTCGATGATCCGGAGGTTAATCCTCACCCTGACGGAAGGGATGGTGATGGACCTCACCACCTTCCCGGGCGAGGACGAGGGCCGCTTGGTCGCGCTGGAGACGCGAGCCGACCTCGATCGCTATACCTACTACGTGGCGGGGTGCGTGGGGGAGTTCTGGACGGACATTCATCTCGCCCATCGTCCTTCCCTGGTGCGATGGGATCGGGAGGTCATGGTCCGGCGCGGCGTCCGCTTCGGGAAGGGCCTGCAGATGACCAACGTCCTGCGCGATCTTTCAAAGGACCTCCGGATCGGACGCTGTTACCTGCCGCGGCAAGATCTTGAGAAGCTGGGACTTCGTCCGGCCGACCTCCTCGATCCGACAGCCACCACGAAGGTCAAGCCGTTGCTACGGGACCTCCTGGGTGTGACCCTCGATCATTACCGAGAGGGCTGGGCCTATACGCTCGCAGTCCCGAGGCGGGAAGTCCGGATGCGACTCGCCTGTGCCTGGCCGCTGCTCATCGGCCTCAAGACGCTGGCGCTGATCGGGCAGTCGCCCAACCTGCTCGATCCAAGCGTCATCATCAAGATCCCCCGGCGGGCGGTCTACGCGCTGATGGTGCGCTCCTGCGCGAGCATCGGCTCCAACGCTCTACTCGACCTATACTACCGGGCATTGCGGCAGAGGGTGACGCTTCCCTCCTGACCCAACATGCGTGCGCCCTCGGTCTCTTACGAGGGAAGATGGTTTGTCATAGCCCGCTCATATCCCCTCTCCACCATATGGGGGAGAGGGCGAGGGTGGGGGGGACTTTCGGAGTGATGACACAGGAGGGGGAGCGAGTCAGGGCGCACGTCTGGATCGCTGGCCGCGTCCAGGGTGTCGCGTTTCGGGCCTACACCGTCGATGAGGCGTCGGTTCGAGGAGTCACCGGCTGGGTGGGGAACATCCCGGATGGTCGAGTTGAGGCGGTGTTTGAAGGAGAGAGGGCGGTCGTCGAGGCGATGATCGCCTGGTGCCGGAAAGGCCCGCCTACTGCGCGGGTCAGCTCGGTCGAGGTGACCTGGGAGGAGCCCAGGGGTGAGGTGGGCTTTGGTATTCGATATTCGACGTCATGATTCCTCCCCCTCCCGAGCGTCTCGACGCAGGAGCCGAAGGGTTTCTTCGTAGATCGTACGGCGAGGCCCTATGGCCACAAGCTCTATTGCCGCCGGAGTGACCCGATAGATTATCCGAAGCCGTCCGACGCGAAAGCTCCGCAACCCGACGAGTTCATCTCGCAGGCTCTTGCCGTGGTCGGGATTGATGAGCAGGACCTCGATTGCCGCCCCGACCTTCTTCTTGAGTCCCGGATGCATGCGACGGATCAGCGCACGGATCTCTTCGGAGGCCCGGAGCTTGCGAGGTCTCACCTCTGTCCTCTGGCACCCTCATCCTTCATCCCCGAAAAGCTCCTTGATCGTGGAGAGCCGCCTGGTCCTTCTGAGGCTCCGCAAGCCGCTACGGATTTCGCTCATTAGCTCGGCGTTCGATCGAATCGCCACGGTCTCTTTCCAACTCTCGAACTCGTCCGGGCTGATCAGGACGGCTGCCGGCCGCCCGTTTCTCGTGATAGTAATCTGGTCATCTCGAGAGCTGATTTCATCAATGAGCTGGCTCAGCTTCATCTTGACTTCCGACAGAGGGAGCGTCTTCATGAGATTGGTCCTCCTATAGATTGACCTGAATCATGACCAGATTCTGACACGCAGGGGCGGTCCTGTCAAATTCCTTTCAGCTTCGTCACCCGGTTTCGGTGGGGTTCTGCGGGTCCCGCTCCCACTCGTACCAGGAGCCGGCGAAGTTGGTAGCAGCCGGATGGCCGATCAGCTTGAGGGCAAACAGGCCGAGAGCGGCCGACACACCGGCATTGCAGTAGGTGATGACCTCTTTGTCGGACGTGACGCCGGCCGCCTCGAAGGCTCGCCGTAGCTCGGTCTCCGAGTTGAAGGTCTTGTGCTCACCGCCGACGAGGGTGCCTGCGGGGAGGTTGCGGGCGCTGGGGATTCGTCCCTTCCGATCCCCCCGACCGATTTCGCCGCGGTATTCGAGGGGGCTGCGCAGGTCGAGCAGGATGGTCCTCGGGTCGCCGATGGCGGCTCGCACATCGGCGCTGCCGACCCGCCAGTCCGGCTGGATTCTGGGCGTGAAGGTCGCCGGTGGATGGCGCGGCAGCTCGGGCGTGACCGGCCGGCCTTCTGCCATCCACTTGCGGTAGCCGCCGTTGAGGAGCTTGGCCGCGGCGTGGCCGTAGTAGTTCAGCACCCACCACAGGCGAGCCGCGATCTGCCCCACGCCATCCTCGTAGATGACCACGGTATGCTGATTGCCGATCCCAAGTCGCCCCATGAGAGCCGCGAATCGCTCCGGCCCGGCCACCGTCATCTTGGCCGGGGCGTCCGGCTGCACGATATCCAGCGCCCAATCGGCGAACACCGCCCCCGGGATGTGCGATTCCAGGTAGGCCCTGCGGTTTCCTTCATAATGTGGTCGCGGGGCATCCGGGGGCCGTATGATCCCCCTGATGTCCACGATCCGAATCGAGGGATCATTCAGATGTTCGACCAGCCAATCGGTCTCGACCAACAGGTGCGCCCGCCGGGTCTTTGGAGTCACGATTTTCTCCCTTCATCTGATGATGGCTCAGCCTACCCGGAGAAGTCCGGTGTGTCAAGCGGAGCATCACCCCCCTAAAGCAGAGGTGGCACGTGAGAACCATTACTATGATTGTCATTGCGAGCGCCCGAAGGGTGCGTGGCAATCCGACACGTAGTGTCGTTGCGAGCGTAGCGAAGCAATCTGTCATTCGTTCTCTCAGAACGATTGGATTGCTTCGGCCAAGCTCGTTGGCCTCGCAATGACAGGCGAGGGGTCTCACTCCTCGCAATGACAGTTTGCTGGTGCGTTTTGGGTCATTTCGGAGGGATTGCAATCAACTCACTGAGCGCTTAGAATGGGCACAGCGGCATGGTATCGCCACATGCAACCAATATGAATAGATCTTCCCGAGGAGGATAAACATGCCTTTTGATGGTTTTACCGCGAAGGATTTTCAAGTGTTCGCCATCCCCGACTTCTCCGGCCGGATGGCGGCGATCAGGGGGCAGATCCAGCCAAAGCTTTTTGCCCTGGCGGAGGATATCGGCCCGAAGCTCAAGCCGATCGTCGGCAGTGAAGCGTTCCCCCATGTGGCGAAACACATGAGGCGGACGGTCAATCCGCCGGAGGACACCTGGGTGGCCTTCGGCCCGGAGAAGCGGGGCTATAAGAAGGCGCAGCATTTTAAGCTGGCGATCTCCCACCACTGCATCCGGTTTCTGTTCGAGATGGGGCCGGAGTATGCCGACAAGGCGGAGTGGATGCGGGCCTGGGAGCGTGAGACTGGCCGGCTAGCGGTGCAGCTCAAGAAAGGATCGGGGCTTGGGTGGTATAAGAACGAGCACGACGAGGAGCCGGCCGCCCTTCTCGAAAGCCTGTCTTGGCAAGAGATCGCGCGTCTCGCCGGAGAGCTGACGCGGCGCAAAGACGGCCAGCTTGTCCTCGGTCGCCGGCTGGACCCGGCCGAGGTACTCCGCCTGAAGCCCCGCGCATTCGTGCAGGCTGCGCTGGCCACATTCGGTGACCTCGCCTCGCTGTACAAGCTCGGGTGAGTAGAAGCGATGGTAATCGCCATTAGAAGAACCCTGTTGACTTGACGCGGCCGTTCCTCCATTATGGAGGCAATGAGGAGGACATATGGCGACGCTGAACATCAAGAATCTGCCCGACGCGCTGTACCGAAAAATTCAGGCCCGCGCTAAGCGAGAGCGACGTTCGGTCGCACAGGAGGTCATCCACATCCTGAGCCAGGTGACCGACCAGGCCACGCCCCTGTCGATCCTGGATCTTCAGGGTCTCGGGAGGGAGGTCTGGCGAGGGGTGAATGCGGCTCCCTATGTCGATAAGGAACGACGCGGGTGGGATTGATCGACGACCTGCAACCCGGACCGGTCGCGCTCGATACCGCGGTCTTCATCTACTTCATCGAGGAGGATCGCCGCTTTCTCGATATCGTCAAGCCGGTCTTTACGGCCATGGACCGGGGCGTGCTTGAGGGCGCCACATCTGGTCTCACGTTGCTAGAGGTGCTTGTGGCTCCCTATCGCGCCGACAACATCCCCCTGGCCGAGCGCTATGAAGCCCTGCTGACCCGGAGCCGGGGATTGCGCCTCGTCGATCTGGACCGGCCTGTCCTGAAGAGCGCCGCGCTCCTCCGGGCAAGAGTTCGCCTGAAACCGCCCGACGCGATCCAGGTCGCCGCCGCACTGGCTGCCCGCTGTACCGCCTTCCTGACGAACGACCGTAAGATTCCCGCTATGCCAGGATTGAGGATCTTGCAGCTCCGCGACTACCTTCATCCCGGTTGAGAGTGTTGGCCTTCGATGCCCTGATCGCCCTTTCTGTCAGAGACATCGGGGCCACGCTGATCACCTGTGATCGAAAAGACTTCGAGGAAATCCGCAAACACAAGCAGTTCAAGGTCGTGTATTGGTAGCCGCCTTGGGGCGCTGGCTGGGTTACTAGCCCGGACTAGTCACGAACTGGCTTGACACCCTCGCCCGAAGCTTTCTCCTCCCCTTTGTAAGGGGAGGTTGGGTGGGGTAGAGCAGCCGATATTCTACCTCCCCGCGCCCCTCCTTACAAAGGAGGGGTGTCAACCGAAAGGTGAGGGGGCGGCGGGGAGGCGTCTCGAGGATGGGACTAGATCTCTGTGTAGAGGCTTGTGAATTGCTCGTCGGTGAGACGATCTAGAATGGTGAGATCGACATCGTTCGAAGCGCGACCTGGGTATTTGTTGGTGATCTTGACTCCGAAGAACTCCTCAAGCTTGTCGGTCTTCACCATCGTGATGGCGTTCCACGCGTCTCTGGCGCAGGCCTGGGCGCACTTGTCGCAACTGATACATTCATCGAACCGGATCTGGACGGGCGGCACATAGTCATGGACGCTGCGGTCGTTCCCTTTCGCGGCGACCTGCTCGGGCGTCAGGTGTGAGATACAGTCCACCGGACAGACGGACTGGCACGGCGTAACCCACTCCCCGTTCCTGACATCGTGCCCACTGCAGCCGGAACAGTTGGCTTCATCGACCAGCGCCATCCACCCCAGCTTCGCCTTCTTCTGACCGATCTTATCAGGGTACTGATCGGTATCGACCAGCCCGTCTCCGTCCTTGTCGTCCGGGCTGCGATGCAGATCCAGGACCTTTTGGCGAACCTTCCCGGTCAGGTCTGCCCGTTCCCGGTTGAGGGCCGCATACGTCGAGTACCGTTCCGTCCAGGCCGCGTAACGGTCGAGGCGTAGCAGCCAGCCATAGCCGTACTGCTTCCAGAACTCCTTGCGCTTCAGGCGGTTCGCCTCCAACTGCTGTTCGAGCGCCGCCTTCTCTTTCTGGCGGTTCTCGAGCGTCTTTAGGTAGCTGTCCGCGCGCCGCCTATCCCGCTTATGGGGAGGAATGTAGCCTGGAAGCGCATGCTCTCTTGTCGTCAGCACACCACTCAACATGCCAAAGGACCTCTCGACCAGTGCCGTTCCAACTTGTTGCGGCTAATCGCCGACAGCAGTCCTGCTAAGAACGATCGCTTTGCCTAGCCTCACCATTTTGGCGCAAATAGTTGGAACGGCACTAGTATCCGACCCGCCCTCAGGGTATCTGCTTACCCCGCGCAAGTCAAGCGCCTGTCGTGGGCCACGCCATAGCGCGGCCTCTCTTGGGGCGATCGAGGCGAGCTGATTGTGGCTGCGGAGATTCGCGCTCAAGCAGCGCGCGCTTGCGCTTGACACCCCATCGGTAGCCACTGATCCCACCGTCACTGCGCACCACCCTGTGGCATGGGATGGCCACCGCGATGGCATTGGAAGCGCACGCCTGCGCCACGGCGCGCGCCGCTGACGGATTGCCTAACCGCTTGGCAACCTCTGCGTAGCTCGCGGTCGTGCCCGGCGGGATCGCCTGCAAGGCCCGCCAGACCCGTTGCTGGAACGCCGTGCCCTGGATATCCAAGGGCAAGCCAAAACCGCGACGTGGCGCATCGATGAAGGCCACAACCTCTGCAACCCAAGTCGCGAAACCTGGATCGTCGTCTTGCAGTGTTGCCTTCGGGAATCGCGCTCGCAGGTGATTGGTCAACTCCTCCGGCGTTTTACCAAAGTCAATCGTGCAGATACCTCGCTCCGTCGCTGCCACCAGAACTAAACCCAGGAAGGATTGTGCAATGGCGAAGCGGATGCGAAGGTTGGCCGCCCCGTCCTTATACTTGGATGGCGTCATGCCGAGCATGTCTCCTGCCCCCTCATAAAAGCGGCTGCTTGACCCGAAGCCCGCGTCGTAGATCGCCTGCGTGACGGAGACGCCTCGGTGCAGCTCTTCCCGCAGTTTTCGTTCGCGTCGTGCAGCGCCATAGCCCTTCGGCGTGATTCCTACGATCTCCTTAAATACCCGATGGAAGTGGTACTGGCTCAGGCCAACCGCAGTTGCCAGATCCTTCAGAGAGAGTGGCTCCTCAGCTTCGTCGATCAGCTTGCACGCACGGATAATCGCTTCTGTGTGCGTCTCGGAAGCCAAAGGAACGTTCGGCTTGCAGCGCTTGCATGCGCGGAAACCCGCCCTTTCCGCTTCCACTGCGCTCGTGAAGAAGGCGATGTTTCCGCGATTCGGCAGGCGTGAGGAACAGGCCGGGCGACAATAGACGCCGGTCGTTTTGACGCCGTAGAGGAACAGTCCGTCGGCTCGCCGGTCGCGATGCTTCACCGCGTCCCACCGCGACGAATCTGTCGAACACTTCATTACCTGTGCAACGCTCATGTGGCAACCCCCGAGGTTAGATCTCGCAATAATCAGCCTTGGACGCCGCGGTTTTCATGAAGCATCTTCTCACCAACGGGATCGCCTGACTATCCGGTTCTTGCTATCTAATTAAATTCGCCGGTTCTCAGCGCCGAGGAAGCCGGATCGCGCGAAGTGGATTCAGCATCAGGAGTCCATCATCCGCCCCGCTCTTCCCCAAACCCCCGAGCCCACACCTTGGACCCTCGCAGCTTGAGACCACGTACGGCCTGATAGATCGGAATGACCGCGGCGAGTAGGCGCCAGGGAAGGATGCCAGGGTGCACCAGTGGCGGGAACAAGCCCAGACGCGGCGCTGCGGTGTGACACTTACAAGAGCTGCAGGAATCGTTCGGCGGTGATGTTCGCCTGCTTGAGAATGTGGCTCAGGGTCGAACGTTTGACAGGTCGGTGGGCGGGGACGGTCAACTTCAAGGTTCTGTCCTCTGTCCGTTTCTCGAGCCGGATGTGACTTCCTCGCTGCCTGATCACGACCCAACCGTCCCGCTGGAACGCTCGAACGATCTGCTCGTAGGAGACGCTCGGGAGCCTGATCACACGACGAGCTCGACGACCCGAGCTTTCTCGCCCTGGATCACGTCATCCTGGGCGGGTTCGAGGTACAGCTCGATAGCCTCCTTGATGTTTCGGAGAGCCTCGTCCTCTGTGTCGCCCTCGCTGACGCATCCTGGCAGGGCAGGCACGTGGACAGTGAATCCCCCTTCATCGCTGGGTTCCAAAACGACCTTGAATTTCATAGCCGAGAAGCCTCCAATCTTTCCTTGCTGGCGGATCAACGCGCTTCGAACCTCGTTTGTAGCAGATGCCTGATTGGACGGTCAAGCGAAATGGGATTCGCCCCCTGAGAGGCCGCGGAACCGTCATGGCCCGAGTCAAGCCCCGACGACAGATGCTTCGCCGCGCCCCCAGAGCGCGGCTCAGCATGACAAGGTGGGGGGCGTGTCATTCTAACCCATGCCCTGAGTGATACGAAGGGGAAAGCGAAGAATCTCGACTAGGCCCCTCGCACACTGAGACCCTGTACGGTTTGATAGATCGGGACAACCTGTGCGAGTGGGGGCCACGGGAGGATGCCGAGCGAGTCGTCCACGTACGCCGGGGTCCGCATGCCGTTCAGGACGCAACTGACGCCCGGGGTGCTGGCCAGAACCCAGATCGCCTTGCGGGACAGGCTCTCGCGGCGTCGCTCGGCCGGCAGCAAGGGATCGACCATCGCCGACACCGCGGCGCTCTGCCGCTGGCTCTTGCTGGCGGCCTGGTTGCGGAATGCGGACATCAGGCTTTGCAGTGCTTCCAGGTAGCGGCCGCGCCAGGACTGCCATGCCGCCCCCAGATCGCCCGTCAGGTGTTTGTCGAGCGCCTTCAGCAGGCGCGTTACCTGCGGCGCGATCATCTGACCTTCAATCTGCTGCCAGTGTTCGAGGCTCTGGAGTTGGCCCGGGAGGCTGCGCAGCTCATCGGCCCACCGGAAGAACTCCTCGGAAGGGGTGCTCCCTGGCGAGGTTTTGATCTGCGGCGCGAACCCGCGCCGCCACTCGGCCTCCAGGTCGGCGAGCGCCTTGATCCCAACATCAATGTCGGTCGCTTCGCCTCCCACGTCAACGTCGGCCAGGCGAAGCATGCCGTGCCCGACGATCGCGTTGAGCGGCCGGTTGACCAGGATGCCAACCCCTGACTCGACGGCGGCCTCAAGCACGGTCTGCCGATTCCCCGGTCCGTTGTTCCGTTCCAAGACGCCCCCCGCCTCGACCAGATTCATCGGGAGCTGGAGGATTCGGAAGTGGTGGTCAGGCCCGCCGGCCTCCCGGGCAGCCGCCAGCATCCGGGTGAGCGACGTCGCCTCCGGGTCGGATGCGGCGGAGACCGCCGTGTTGGAGGAGACGCCGTACCAACGGATCGAGCCGGCTGCCACCTGGGTCTCGAAGAAGGCGAAGGCCTCGCGCAGCCGCCCGTAGAACTCCTCGCGGACCGTCTCCAACGGCCTCCGGGCCCGCTTCTTGGCGTCCGACAAGAAGTATTCAGGATTGTGCAACAGGCAGACATCGAGCGTCTCGAGCTGCAGCCGCGTCAGCGAGCGTTCAAGCTGTTCGCGCAGGAACTCCGGATGGATGCAGTGCCAGCAGCCGTCCATGTACTTGACCATCTCCGGAAACGGCTTCCCCTTCGCCTCTCGCCCCTGCGCCAGCTCCAGGTTCTGTCCCTGGACATAGCCGATCTTCGAGACGACGATCACCTCCTCCCGGCGGAGCGTTCCGGCTCTCGCCAGGTCGCCCAGGACAGCGCCGACGCACCGCTCGCTGCCGCCGTCCATGTAGTTGGTGGAGGTGTCGATCAGGTTGCAGCCGGCGAGCAGCGCTTTCTCGAGCGCCTCGCGGTGCTCGGGGGTCTCGTCGTCCACGCGGTAGCCGCCGAAGCCGACCTTGCTGGTGACGAGGCCCGTCGAGCCAAGCGGGACGTACCCAAGGGGGACGAAGCGCGAGCGGTAGGCGGCAGTGCCGGCCTGCGTCGCGCTGCCGGGCAGGAAGGTCCCGACCGCAGACCGCTTGCTGCTTCCCGGATTCCGTTCGGAAGGGTTGAGCGCGGAGGCCACCAACGCAGGATCGGTGATCGGCGCCTGGCAGGCGAAGTTCCGGCAGACGTAGAGGGCGGCCCGTCCATTGACGAACCCCTTTCCCTGAAGGAGCGGGAAGGGGGGCGCGTCGCCTGTCCGCAGGACTCCGGACTCCTTCGGAGCGGCCGGATTGTGATGAGCGATGATCCGGTTTGGGAGATAGCGCTGCCCGATCTCCCGGCGCAGCGCCTCAAAGCCCGGCTCCCCCGGGGTTCCGATCAGGGCAAGCTCCACCGGCCCTTCCAACAACAGGTCCACGACGGCGAGGCTCTTGGCGAAGGCATGCGGGTAGAGGCTGATCTGTTTGCCATAGGCGGTGATCGCCCGCTGCGCGGCGCTCCGGAGGTCTTCGCGGTCAAGATGGAACGAGAGGCGGGCAAGCGCCGAGGCGGCCACGGCGTTGCCGCTTGGCGTGGCGCCGTCCGTGCCCTCTCGGCGGCGCAGGATCAGTGATTCGTGGTCTCTGGCGGTCGTGAAAAAGGCGCCGCTCTCGTCATCGAGGAAGTCGGTCAACAGCCTCTCGGCCAGGCGCTCTGCCTCTCTGAGATAGCGGGACGCCCCGCCCGCCTCGTACAGGTCGATGAGGGCCTCCGAGAGATAGGCATAGTCCTCGAGATAGGCATTGAGGTGCGCCTTGCCCGCGCGGTAGGTCCTGAGCAGCCGGCCGTCCGCTTGGACCAGGGTGCTCAGCAAGAAGTCGGCCGCGCGCGCGGCGGCGTCAAGGTAGCGCCGGTCCCCGAGGATCCGGTACCCCTCCGCCATCGCGCTGATCATCATCCCGTTCCAGGCCGTGAGGATCTTGTCATCCAGGCCGGGCGGGACCCGCAGCCGGCGAGCCTCATAGACCTTGGGCCGCGCGAGATCGAGCGACGCCTGGAGTTCCTCTGCGCCGATCCCTAGCTTTGCCGCGACCTGATCGACCGTCCGCCGGACATTGGGGATGCCCTTGCCCTCCCAGTTGCCGCTGTCCGTGATATCGTAGTAGGCGCAGAACCGTCGAGCCTCTTCCTCGCCAAGAATTGCCTCGATCTCGCTGGGCGTCCAGACGAAAAACTTCCCTTCCTCCCCCTCCGAATCGGCGTCTGTGGCCGAGTAAAACCCTCCCTCTGGCGCAGTCATCTCTCGCAGGATGTAATCGAGGACCTCGGTCGCGATCCGCCGGTAGAACGGGTCGCCGGTCACCTGGAAGGCCTCGAGGTAGGTCCTGGTCAGCAGCGCGTTGTCGTACAGCATCTTCTCGAAGTGTGGGACCAGCCAGCGCTCGTCGGTCGAGTACCTGGCGAAGCCGCCGCCGATCTGATCGTAGATGCCGCCGCGCGCCATGGCGTCAAGCGTCGTCCGCACCATATGCAGGACGTGGGCGTCCCCTGTACGCCGGTGGTGGCGCAGCAGCAGCGACAGCCCCGTGGCGGCGGGGAACTTGGGGGCGGGGCCGAAGCCGCCGTGGACCGGATCGAAGCCGTCGGCGAGGTGGGCGACAGCCGCAGCCAGCTCGGCCTCGCCTACCGGCATGGGGGCGAGCGGCCCAGACTGCTGGCGAAGGCGTTCGGTCAGCCCTGCCGCCTGCTCCCTGGCAGCGTCAGGCTTGCTCTGCCAGAACCCCGCGATCCGTTTCAGGACCGTCGGGAAGCCGGGGCGCCCGTACTTGTCCGTCGGCGGGAAGTAGGTCCCGGCGAAAAACGGCTGCTGGTCGGGGGTCAGGAAGACCGTCATCGGCCACCCGCCCTGTCCCTGATTGAGGGTCACGGTGGCCGCCATGTAGATTTCGTCGAGGTCAGGCCGCTCCTCCCGATCGACCTTGATGCAGACGAAGGACTCGTTCATGAGCCTGGCGATCGACTCGTCCTCGAACGATTCGTGCTCCATGACGTGGCACCAGTGGCAGGCGGAATAGCCGATGCTCAGCAGGATCGGGCGGTTCTCCTCCTTGGCTCGGTGCAGCGCCTCCTCCCCCCAGGGGTACCAGTCGACCGGGTTATGGGCATGCTGGAGCAGGTAGGGGCTTGTTTCGTGGATCAAGCGGTTGGTGTGCTTTGGGACGGCGCGCTGCTCCATTTCAGGATATCCTCTATTCGCCACCTGGCCTCACGGGA
>CAZCMC010000017.1:0-16736 GCA_964499665.1 uncultured bacterium
GCACGAAGATCCCCTGGTCGCCATAATAGTTCTTGGTCAGGCGAAACCGGATCCGATCGATGGTTGAGACCAGCCACAGACCGAAGACCGGTTCGCTGAACTGATGGTCGAACGCCCCGCCGACCGCGTGGGGATCGGCCAGGGCGGCTTGAATCAGCGTCAGAAAGTCGGGGGGTGGGACGGAATCGGCGTGCAGGAAGAAGAGCACGTCACCTCTCGCCACTCGTGCCCCGGCATTCATCAACGCGGCGCGGGTCGAGTCGTGGCCGTGGACCACAGAGGCCCTGTGCCGGGCGACATCAACAGTCGCATCCGCGCTTCCGCCCTCGGCAACGATAATCTCGGCAGAAGGATGCGGAGCGTGTTGCCGCAGATAGGCCAGCGTCGCGCCGAGATGGTCCTCCTCGTTCCTGGCGGGGATGATAATGCTAATCATTCAGATCATCCCGGGGACCTCGCCCTCAGAATCGATACGCCCTATTCCCTCTGGAGAAGTCGAGCGACGTCAGCCCGACATTGAGCTTCACGTCCGAATAGGAGTACCGTTCGATGAGGGTATCGGCCTCGTCATAGAAGACGGCCCCGACCGGAAGCTGCAGCTCTGTGTCGATGTGGAAGACCATGCGGGACGTGTAGTACGTTCGCCCCGCGCGCGGAGTGAACTTGGCCTGCACAACCGTGGCAGACCTCCCTCGAAACGTTTCCTCAGCCAGCCGGATGACCTCTAATTCTCCATGCAGCAGGGCCGTCCGGATGTTGCGCTGCAGCCCGTCGATCAGGTAACCGAAGCCAACCTCGGTGATAGGATGCCGGTTCCTGGTCATGGCCAACGAGCCTCTCGGATCCAACGACAAGGTCAGGATTCCAAGGAGGCCGCCTCGATGGACGAGGAGTTTGTTGCCATTACTCCCGTCCACGTAGAGAGCCTCGGTCCCTTTGGACGGGTCTTCAATCCATTTCATGTAGACCTTGAGGGGCTTTTGGAACTTGAGGAGCGTCGTCTCCTCCGGTAGCAGCTTCCCGTCCACCCGCTCCTGCTTGCGGAAGACGGCGGTGTAGTCGCTGACCCGGGCGTAACTCGACTCCATCCGTGTCACGAGTGAAAGGAGCCGCTCCCGCTGATCGGCCCCCGAAGCGGGCGAGATAAGCACTGCCGCGCAGAGGAACGCGAAGAGACCGCTGAGCGGGAGAGGTCGGCGTGGCGCCGCCTGTCTGAGGGGGAGAGCATCCGACCAAGGGGAATCACTGCGGCTCAAGGGACCGGACTTGATGGGAAACACCTCTAGGGTATTCAAAACAAGGTAAGGTGAATGGTGTGACGCCCCGAGGTGCCGTTCGGCTCGCGGATGCCCCGCTTGCCCGGCGAACGCTACGTATTCATTCTCCGAGCAATCGGAGGATCGTCTGCTCAGTGAGATCGTAGGCACCCTCGCCGACATGAGCGTAACGGACTACTCCCTGCTTGTCAATCAGCAGCAGCGTCGGCCAGTAGCGTGTCTTATAGCTGTCCCATATTGTGAAACCATTGTCGATGGCAATAGGGTACAGGATGCCGAAGCGCTTCACGGCATCCTTGACGTTGGCAAGATTCCGTTCCCAAAAGAACTCCGGGGAGTGAACGCCGATGACGATGAGCCCCTTGCTCGCGTACTTCTCGTGCCATGCCTTGACCCAAGGCAGCGTCCGCTCACAATTGATTCACCCATAGGTCCAGAATTCCAACAGGACCACCTTTCCCCGCAGCTCCTTGAGCTTCAGCGGAACGGAGTTGATCCAGGTCGTGTCGGCCAGCTCCGGGGCCGGGCGGTCGTGCAGCGGAGTGACAAAGGCGTCCCCTGAAATGGTAAGTGTGACAATGACGGCACAGCAGAGTATTACCGCCAAAAAACCTCTTGGTCGTGGCATCCTTGGTGATCCCTTCCTTCCACAAGCTCGTCGGCTCTTTCCCGCGCGTGCCGACATGCTGGGCAGAGGGCCGGAACCCCCCTCCGGCCCTCTGCTCCATCAGCATGCCGTTGGGATCCCGCTACTTGCAGAGACCCGGAACGAACCCGGTCGCCAGGAGGGCATCGGGAACGCTTGCGCAGTAGTCGCTTGCCGCCTTGTCTGCCATCTTGGTCATGGCTCCGGCGCGAGCGGTGAGCCTTTGGAGCTCGGCCTGGATGGCAGTAATCTCCGTCCTAAGGGCCATGAGGTCAACTCCTGTCGCCTTCATCATCGACATGTCGGTTTCCATCATTTCCGCAGTTGCCGGGGCAATGGAGAGCCCCGGGCCGCCGATAGTCAGGGCGAGCGCGGCGATCAGGCCTACGATCATCACAGTGCGTGTCATCTCGTATCACCTCCTTTCATGTGGATCATCCTTCACTTACCTTTGACGCCCTCCGGGCAAAAAGGATTCACGAAATGTGTAGGGGCGCCGCTTGCCGCGCCTCTGAATGAGGATTGCAGATTCCGGGTTTGTCATGTGTAGGGGCGCCGCTTGCTGCGCCTTCGGCTTGGCCATGTGTAGGGGCGCCGCTTGCTGCGCCGTCTCTTGGCAGGGCAAGCCCCGCCCTTGTGGTTTTGTTCGTCATGCCGGATTCCGAGATGTGCATTCCAGAAATGTCTGAGATTGCCTCGGTCACCTCGTTCCCTCGCAATGGCACGACATTCAGCGTTTGTATTGGCGCTTCGTCCCCGGGGTGCTCAGTCCAGAATTTCCCCTCTCCCCAGTGTGGGGGAGAGGGCAAGGGTGAGGGCGAGCGGCAAGCGTTGCGGTGTTTCGCACGTCTCCGTGCCCGCCGACAGAACTCCCGCCAGTGCCGTTCCAACTTGCTCGGACAAATAATGAACCTATGCAAAGGCAGACTGAGTTACCCACGCATCATTGTGTCGTGAGGCCAAGTAGTTGGAACGGCACCAGCAGGCATCATGAAGCAGGATCCTCTCCTGGCTGCATTTCGATCTTGCGTACGCCGGCGGGCGGGTGTATCTTCATTGTAGATACCTAAGGAGGTGACCAGATGCGCCTGCAAGTTCAGAAGTGGGGAAACAGTCTCGCCCTCCGTATCCCGAAGCCGTTCGCGGAGGAGGCCAGAGTGAAACAGGGAACGGTCGTGGAGCTGTCGGTGGCAGAAGGTAAGCTCATAGCAGCTCCTGTCCATCGGCGCCGCTTTTCTCTCTCCCGGCTTCTCGCTGGAGTGACCAAAGATAAGCTGCACGGTGAACATGATTTCGGCCGGAGTGTTGGGCGGGAAGGCTGGTGATGGCTCGTAGCTATGTCCCGAACCGCGGCGATGTTGTATGGATATCCCTGAATCCGCAGGCCGGGCATGAGCAGGCGGGAAGGCGACCAGCCGTGGTGGTCTCACCACTTGCGTACAACAGGAAGGTTGGTCTCGCACTCCTCTGCCCGATCACAAGTCAGATCAAGGGGTATCCCTTCGAGGTCATAATCCCACAGGGTCTGAAACTGAGCGGTGCGGTGTTGTCGGATCAGGTCAAGAGTCTCGACTGGCGTGCGCGGCGAGCAGAACTGATCTGCACGTTGCCCAGGGACACCATAGTCGAAGTGGTACAGAAGCTGAGTACTCTGGTATCGCTGGACGAAACGTAACACCCGCAGGCATGAACCGAAGAAGGAGGACGCGGCTCAACGGCACCGCGTAAGCTGGTCGAACAGCGCCGAAGACTGAAGAAGGATGGACGGAAGTTACACCTAACCGCGGAATCAAAGGGGGGACACAATGAGATACCTGGTGTCTGGATCAGAAGGGCCCGGGTTTGCGTCGCCGGAGGAAGCGGTCGAGATCTTGGAGGAGGTCGTCCTTCCAACGTTCGACGCGCTGATGAAGCTTGAAGCGCAGAAAAAGATCGCCGCTGGGGGCCTTCCGGTTGGCGACCGCGCGTTTGTGTTCATCGCGGAGGCGGCATCCAACGAAGAGCTCGATCGACTCCTGCGGAGCCTGCCGGCGTGGGGCGTGTTCGAGTGGCACGTCACGCCGCTCCAGAGCTTCGCCGGGCGGGCGGCCCAAGACCGCGATGTGGTGAAGCAATTTAAGAAGAGACGGTAGCGGCCTGGTCGTTGTGGGTTGCACACGGCAGCTACCACGCCGGCGCTTTGTGGGCGCTTCGGGTGAGGGTTGATCGGTTAACCTCCATAGCCTATAGAAAGTACATATGCCCGATATGTTAGTGCGCCTCTATGCGCTGCCCGACCACCACAAGCCTCTCAAGGGCGGGTATGTGGTGAGACGTGCTGCAGCGTACGATAAGTCCGTCATCCTTCAGTGGATCAGCCAACACTTTTCCGCGCAATGGGCCAGCGAAGCGGACGTGACCTTCTCCCACCAGCCCATTTCGTGCTTTACTGCTCTGCATCAGGATCGGGTAGTGGGATTCGCCTGCTACGAAGCGACCTGCCGTGGGTATTTCGGTCCCGGTGGCGTATTGGAGGCGCATCGCGGTAGGGGCCTCGGAACGATCTTGTTGCTCGAGTGCTTGCGCTCGATGAAAGAGATGGGCTATGCCTATGCCATCATCGGCGGCGTCGGTCCAAAAGACTTCTACACCAAGGCCGTTGGCGCGATTGAGATACCCGATTCAACCCCTGGCATCTACACCACTCCTCTAGAAGCCTAACCACTTGCAACTGAGGAACAACGATGAAGGGAGCATCCGGTCGGTAGGGGAGCCAGAACGAAGGAATTTGTGCGAAATCCGCGACAGGATAGGCGGGGGTGTTAGCTAGGCCGAACCTGGCCTCGCTCGAGCACTGGGGCTGCAGTATCAGGGAGACTTGTCATGCCTCTGCATAAAGATACATCCGTAGAGCACCAGCCGAATACCGGCCAGCTCGACTCGGCGTCAAACGACCTCGTGCCCACGCGTGTTCGGGCGCTGGCGATAGGTGCACAGGCCGTGGGAGCATTTGCCGTGGGCGCATTGGCGATTGGTGCTCTGGCCATCGGTGCGCTCGCCATTGGTCGGCTCGTAATTGGCCGCTCCCGAATCCAACGGCTCGAGATCGACGAGCTCGTGGTGGGTAGCCTCCGCGTGAGTGACCTCCGCGTCACCGATACACTACAGACGCCGAGCACACCACTGACTGAGCAATGATTTTCACGTCATATGATCTCCGGTCGGCTGGGGTGCGATGGCACAGGGAGCGCAAACGAGGCAGGTCATGCGCCAAGCGTGACGGGAAGGTCGGGGGGTTATAGCGCAAGAAGACAAGGCCTCGGGTCTTATACTGAAGAACATAATAGATAGCTAGCTGCCCAACGTGTGAGCCGACATGGAGCGCAACCAGATAATCGCCAAGCTGAAAGCCCTACGGAACGCCCTAGCAGAACACCTGAAGGACCCCGGCTGGAGGTATATCGATCCGCGGGCGGTTCTCGAGTTCTTTGAGCGATACGCGCCGCTCAGAGACGCTCTGCGCTCTCAACTGCCGACATTGCTTGGCGACTTGCCGGTTCGCGAGGTACCTGCTCCCAGCAAAACGACAGACTTCGAAGGCAGGGGATACATAACCCGGCAGCCACTCGATTCCCTCCTGCAGGACATGAAGTACGCCCTCGAACTGCTTGCTGCCACCCCGGCAGTCGATGTGCCGCCGATGAAGGTCACCAAGGAGGGCATCTTCTTTGCCGGTCAGTACTTCGACGCGCTACGCCAAGTTGCCGAGGTCGTGGCTGGCGCCAAGGTCTCGGTCGTGCTGATCGACGGGTACATTGGTAACGAGACGCTGGACCTCTTGACCGGAAAAGCCGCAGGGGCGACCGCGCAGATCCTGACGAGGGACATTCCGCCACAAGTGAAGGTCTTGGCTCAAGCTTTCCAGAAGCAGCACGGCGGACTTGAGATCCGCTCGTCCCAGGCCTTCCACGACCGCTTCCTAGTTCTCGACGATAGGGACTTCTATCACTTCGGGGCCTCAATCAAGGATCTGGGTAAGAGAGGCTTCATGTTCTCTGTGATCGAAGAGCCCGAGATTCTAATCAACATACGGGGGAAGTTTCAGCAAGAATGGGCGGTAGCAACGGTCATCATATGAACGCCGGGGCGGACTCGGCGTCTACAGCCCGCGGATCGCCTGTGATAGTGACCCGTTGGCCTGATATACTGCGGACTGATATCTGGATAGCCTGCGAGTGCCGCAGCGTTCGTCGGTCCGACGGCGCTTGGCACAGGGGTGCCAACTGCCGGAAATTGGGGAAGTGGTTTGGTTCTTGGGGTTAGATGGGCTTTACGAGATAGGCCGCAGGCACCGGAACAGTATACTTAGCAGCTAGGCACACATTCGGCTGGAGATGGCCAGGGGTTTGTCGCAGATTGACACTGTCCCGTATCTTGGAGGTGCACCTTGAAGGGCGTTCAGTTCGTAGTCGATGAGAACGGACAAAGGACGGCTGTCGTGATTGACCTCAAGAAGCACTCGGAGGTCTGGGAGGACTTCTACGACAGCGCCGTTGCCCGGAAGCGTGAACGCGAGCCTCGCGAGTCTCTCAACTCCGTGAGGAAGCGTCTTCGTCGCCGCGGAAAACTCCGCTAGAGTGAGCGGATATCAGCTCACCTTCGCGCGCTCTGCGCGAAAAGAGCTTGAAACCCTCCCTGCGTCGATGGTCGCCAGGGTGTTTCCTCGCATCGAGGCGCTTGCGGACAATCCTCGTCCCGTCGGTTCGCGCAAGCTGCAAGGGGAGAAAAACCTCTGGCGCATTCGTGTCGGGGAGTATCGGGTGATCTACTCGGTTGATGATCGGCGTCGCCTTATCGACATCACGGCAGTCCGGCACCGGAGCGAGGCGTATCGCTAACGCGGTGATGCCGATGACTCGCAAGATTCGAGAGCTTAGCAGCGACCTCGAAGCGGCCGGATTCGTCGATCGCGGAGGGAAGGGGGATCATAGGAACTTCACGCATCCCAAGGTTGCCAAACCAGTGACCATTTCCGGCAAACCTGGTGATGATGCGAAGCACTACCAAGAGAAGGCTGTGAGGGTGGCAATAGAGGAGTCAAAACGATGAGAGAAAGCGCCCGGTACGTCAAGATCGTCGAGTGGTCTGAAGAAGATCAGTGCTTTGTGGGAAGCTGTCCAGGGTTGTTCTATGGTGGCTGCCACGGGGACGATGAAAAAGCCGTGTTCGCGGAACTATGCGAGATTGTAGAAGAAACGATTGAACTGTACAAGAAAGACAAGAAGCAGTTGCCTCCGTCAACCTCTGGCAAAGACTATGCAAACACGATGCTCAATGTTGCCTAACTGAGCCGGTGCACCGGACCGCGGGCCTGGGGCGGTTCTAGGTAAATGCGAGAGGACACGGGTGGGCCGCGGCAGGTGACCGCCCGCCCGTTAGGCGCCTGAACGGCCACCGACTGTGGACCACCCCATGGGAATGTGATGGCGAAGACCAAAGCCAAGAAGAGCGACACCGCCGCAAACCTCGGCTTTGAAGCCAAGCTCTGGCAGGCGGCCGACGCGCTCCGCAATAACATGGACGCGGCCGAGTACAAGCACGTCGTCCTCGGCCTGATCTTCCTCAAGTACATCTCCGACGCCTTCGAAGCGAAGCATGCCGAGCTCGAATCCCAGAAGGCCCAAGGCGCGGACCCCGAGGACCCAGACGAGTATCGCGCCGCCGGCATCTTCTGGGTGCCGAAGGAAGCTCGCTGGCCGCATCTCAAGGCCAACGCGCCCCAGCCCACTATCGGCAAGCTCGTGGACGACGCGATGAGCGCCATCGAGCGCGACAACCGCTCGCTCAAGAGCGTGTTGCCCAAGGACTACGCCCGGCCCGGGCTCGACAAGCAGCGGCTCGGTCAACTCATCAACCTGGTCACCGACATTGGCCTGGGCAGTCCGGCCGACCGCGCCAAGGACATCCTCGGCCGCGTGTACGAGTACTTCCTCGCCCAGTTCGCGAGCGCCGAGGAATTCGCCAGCTTGAAATCACCAATTGTGACTTCAAGTCATGGTGGCATCCGCCGTGCTGCACCCTGTCAATATCGGGATCATGCGCGCCTTAGTGCGGTTGCGGCAGATGCTCGACTCCATGCCCGCAAGTCGCAGATAAGGCCATGACAGCGACGGAATCCCTGACCCGTGTTGAACGGATTGAGCGGCTGATCCTGGTGATTCGCGGCCAGCGGGTTATGCTGGATGCGGATTTGGCGAAACTCTATGGTGTGTCCACCAAACGGCTCAACGAGCAGGTAAAGCGGAACAAGGAACCGTTTCCCGCGCGTTTTATGTTTCGACTGACGGCCAAGGAAAAGGCCGAGGTGGTCGCAAATTGCGACCACCTCCGGAACCTCAAGTTCTCGCCCGTGCTTCCCTATGCATTCACCGAACATGGGGCGATCATGGCCGCCACCGTTCTGAACACGTCCCAAGGGAAGTGAGGGTCCACATCAATTGGGCAACAATGATCTACACCCATGGTTATAACCGGGGCGGACCCGGCGTTTTCAGCCTGCGGATGGCCTGTGACAGTGACTTGTTGGCCTGATATACTGCGGGCTGATATCAGGAGAGCCTGCAACTTCCGCAGCGCTTGCTCGCGTTGCCGGCGCCCGGCTGGTGACCGCGCGCAGTAGGCCGAAGACGAAGCTCGCTGGGTGGCAAAGATCTGCGGCAGGAGTGGATGGGGCTGTAGCCGAGGAGGAACGTGTTCCAGCGGGTGCTCAGGCGCTTTCGAGAGAAAGTCCGCACGGGACAGTACGTGATGACGGTTCATGCGGAGGAAGAACTGGACGCGGAGGGCCTGGCGGTCTTCGACATCGAGTCGGCCATCTTGAACGGCCGGATTTTCGAGCGCCAACGGGACCGAAAGACGCGAGAGGCAAAGTACCTGGTGCGAGGCAAGGGGCTGGACGACGAGCCGGTCGTCGCCGTAGTGAAGCTGGGCCCCACTGGGAAGATGATCATTGTAACGGTGTACCGGGATTGAGGAGGGGGGTGACAGGAACGATGAGATGTGACGTTTGTGGTAAGGAGGGAGCGCAGATTCAACGGGTCACGCGGGCATACGGTCGAGGGGGGCGGGAGCTGCTAATTCGGAACGTACCGGTGGTGACCTGCCCGCAGTGCGGTGAAACTTACCTCACGGCAGAGACCCTCTACGAGATCGAGCGGATCAAGCTGCACCGGCGCAGCCTTGCGGCGAGAAAGCAAGTGGAGGTTGCTGAATTTGTGCGTGCACCTGAAGGCGAGGCTCGGTCTAAGCGGGCGCTACAGCGGCATGCCCACTCCAGGGTCCGCCGCTGAGCACTCAGGCGTTGGGCATATCCGAGATGGTCAGCTTCCTTGCAGTACCTCATGAGCCCCAGGCTCCTCTGTGGGCATGACAGACCCTCATCTATTCCTTCTCCCCTCAGGGGAGAAGGTCAGGTTGAGGGGGGACTTTCAGGGCAGTGCCAGAATGAGCTGCACTTACATTTGAACCGGGACGAACTCGGCGTCTACAGCCCTCGGATCACCTGAGACAGTGACTTGTTGGCCTGATATATTGCGGGCTGATATCGGGATAGCCTGCGAGTTCCGCAGCGTTTGTCGGTCAGTCGGGGCTTGTCACAGGGGTGCTAACTGCCAGACATCGGGGAAGCGGTTCGGTTCTCGGGCTTAGAGTGGCTTTACGAAATAGGCTGCACGGACCGGAGCAGTATACCTAATAGTCAGACGGCGGATTATGAGATGGTGGATGAAGCCGACACCGCTAAAGCCAAGGCATTAGCTGCAGGTCCACTTGGAGAGAAGATGGCAAAGTTTCCTCTTCTCTTTGCCAAGGCTGCGTTTTTCGGCCAACGGCCACTGCGGACTCATCCGACTGAAGTCAGAAACGGCACTATTACTCTCGCTAACTTGGGTAACGGACCTCTGGCAATTACCTGTCAACATGTGATCGCTGGATACCGAGAGAAACGCGCAAACATGGGCCGCGTCATCTTCCAAATTGGCGACGTGGACCTAGATCCCGTTGCACAGCTAATCGATGAGAACCAGCGCTTGGATCTGGCTACGATCGGGCTGACCGAGAAGCAAGTGAAAGCCATCACCTCTGACGGTGAGATCGGCTCGTGCGTTTTCGAGCCGACGTCTTGGCCGCCTCCTATACCGAACGAGGGTGAGTTCATCGCATTCGGCGGCTTTCCTGGCGGTCTTCGGTCCGTTATTTCATTTGATGAACTTGAGTTCGGCACCTGGAGTAGCGGCGCCTCCGAGGTTTCCTCGGTCAGCGAATTTCAGTTTGTGTCCGTATTCGAGCGAGAGTTCTGGGTCCAATCGTTCGGTAACAAGTACCACATGGACCTGAACGCGCTTGGCGGTATGAGCGGAGGACCAGCGTTCATTAAGCGGAAGCTCTACTGGGATCTGGTCGGTATAGTCAAGCAGTATCACGAGAACTATGACACTGTCTTTTTCGCCTCGCTTAGATCCATCCGCCCAGGCGGTACGATCGAGCGCCCGCCCGTCTAACCCCGGTGTGCAGCCGACGCCCGCAGGCGGGCGCGGTTGACGCCGAACGTTAGGCGCACAGGGAATACCAGAGCTGGTGCAGAGCGATGACCTGGATAGAGGTCGACCTCGAGGGCATAGTTGTACACGGGCCCTTGGAAATCACCGACAAGCTGAACGAGTGTCGCTTCTTCCTTGGGCTGATGAAGGGTTCACGAGACTGGGCGCAGTTCCGGTGGCTCACGAGCGCTTGCCTCAATGCAGCACGCGCAGCCCTGGACTGGTTGGCGTGGAGCGCTTATTACACTTGGTCGCACACCGAGGTGGACTTTGTTGCCGATCGCCAGGCCATAGAAAGGCTTTCGAAGTATCTGGTGCTGAAGCGAGTGGTGAAGACTGGCAAGGTCTACGCCAGCCCTAGGGATCCGTTGCTCAGAGAACTGTGCGACCATCGAAGAGTTACGGCCCACGAAGGGCCGCTTGCCATCAAACCTGAGAAGGTCGCATCGCCGCAAGAATTTGCCTTTCGGGACGGTGGAAAGCGAGTCATACCGTTCTGTCAGACCGTGATGAAGTTGCTAACCAGGATGCAAGACGATATACGCGCTAGGTCCTAGTGGAGATGGCGTCTAATCTCCACATGCAGCTGGCGGCGGGCGGCACGCTCGCGCACGACAAGAAGCCTCAGCGCTCGCCCGCCGCGGCTGAGGTGGGGCGTTAGAGAGAATCCAGATGAGAGCTTGGTTGATATGCTGGTTTGGGATTGTCCTTGTGGCGTCGTGGAGCGCTCTCGTTTCTCTCGCTGACGCCAAGGACCAACAGTTCACCGCTAGAGTCAAGGTCATCGTTTCCGCGAAGGAGAATATCAAGAGTTCACTTACGAGCTATCTGAATCGTGAATTACGCTCGCTCAATGACGTAGAGTTGGTCGAAACGGATCCAGAGTGGGAGCTAAATGTCCTTGCTGTGGAGCTGAAGACAACTGGTGGATACAAGAGCGGTGTTGCCCTCTCGGTTGTAATCATTAGCCCGTTCATCAATCAGATGCTTTCTGGTTTCTTCCAGGAGCAGTTCGAGGATGCAGGGCTCAAGATGACATCCGATCTTTACCTTTACCCCGACCACTGGCTTAATGTCGGGCCGGCGGACAAGCTTCAAGATCTTTGCAAAGACGTCATCGCAACTTTCGACACGAAACATCTCGAAGAAGGTCGGAAGTCGTTTCGTCTGCTGCAGAAGATTCAAAAAAAGACCAAGTGAGTGCTCCCTAACTGATTCCCCAACCGGGCGCAGAACCTCCCGCGAAAGAGTAGACACCTCAACCTAACGCGGAAGGGGATGTCTGATGGCAAGGGCGATTGGCCCGAAAAAGGTTCTCACTATCACGAGGATTGCTAAGGAGAGTGGACAGGGGAGAGGGGAAGATGCTTGGGGGAGGGGATGCTATTGTGCGGATTTCTGACTCAGGATACTGGCCTCGAGTTGCTAGATTGCTTCGGCCGACTTCATCGGCCTCACAATGACAGACCAGGGGGGCCCCGCGCCTCGCAATGACGGGTCTATTGATGCGCTTGTATTAGTGTCTGGCCTGTCTGAAGGCCTAGAAGATCTGCCCACCGCTCTGCCGGGATTGCAAGGGCGGCTTCGATGATTCGCGGGTCGAACTGTTTCCCCACCTCGCTCCTTAGGACCTCCAGGGCCTCGGAGAGGGGACGGGCGGGTCGATACGGTCGGTCGTGGGTGATGGCGTCCAGCGCATCGACTACCGCGAAGATCCGCGCGGTGAGCGGGATTTCGTCAGCGCGCAAGCCCTGCGGAAAGCCGCCTCCGTCGTACCGCTCGTGGTGGGCCCCCACGACGTCTAAGGCTGGGGTCAGGAGCGGCACGGTCTCCAGGATCTCCACGCCCCACCCTGGATGCTGCTCGACGATGCGCCGCTCGTCGGGCGTCAGGGGACCCGCCTTCTGGAGGATGGCCTCGGGAGTTCGGATCTCACCGATGTCGTGAAGCAACGCCCCCAGCTCCAGTGCCTCCCGCTGTGTCGGGGTGAGGTCGAGATGGTCCGCCACAGCCAGCGCCCCTGCGGCAAGCCGCTGGAGCGATCCAGCCTCTCGGGCCCGCGCCTCCAACGCCCGCACCAACACGTCCACGATGCTCCGGTTGGAGACCTGGAGTCGCTCGACCATGAGGTGGAAGACGTTCGCGAGCATGCCGATCTCGTCACGCGCCGAGATGCGGACTCGCGTGCTCAGATCTCCCTCGACTACCTTCCGTGCCAGCGCCCCAAGCTGCGCGAGCGGTCGGGTGATCTGCCGCGCGATGATCACCCCGGCCACGAGGGCAAGGAGGGCGCCGGCCAGCGAATGTAGGTACAATCGCCGCCGCATCGCGGCTAGCTCGGAGAGGTACACCTCCACGCGATAATCGACATCCAGCACGGCGAACACCCGGCCGCCTGCATCCCGAATGGGGGCAAAGGCCGTGATCCAGGTCCCCGACTGATTCCGATAGATGTCGGTGTGTGTGGCGACCGCTTCGCGAAACGCCCGCCCGAGCGGCTCGAGGAGCGCCGGCACGAGAGGGTACGGCTCTCCGGGGAACCCGGGCCCCCGGCTGGTCACCATGAAGCGCGCTTGTCGTCCGGCAGCGTCGAAGTCCGTCAGCGTGTAGATCGGGGTCTCGATGCGGTTCTCGTCCTGGATCGCGGCGAGTTTCGCGCGGACGATGCGGTACGCCCCGGAGTCCTGTGTCAATGTGGCCTGGACCGTCGCGTGAAGGGCGGGATCGATGAGCAGGGCGCCTGTGCGCGCGATGTTCACTAGGAGGGAGCCCAGGGACTGGCGCAGATAGCGGTCTTGGGCCCGGTACTGCAGGAGGCCGCTCAGGAAGATCCCGATGGCGGTCAGCAGCAGGAAACTGGCGCCCAGGCGCCACGAGAGCCTCCGCCAGACCGGCAGGCGACCCCTTGCGCGTACAGCGGCGGTGTCACCTCGTTCCATGTCAGTCTCCCCGCACTTTCTCCACCGTCAGTTCTGAGACATCGCGTTCGAAGAACAGCTCAACCGTCCAATCCAGGACCACCCGAACGCGTGATGCCAGGGTGGGCAGCTTCAGCATGTAGACCGTCTTCCAGATGAACCAGGCCGGAAATCCGACCAACTTGATCCCTCGCAGGTCGGCAACGGCCGTCCGCCGGCTGAGTGGGACCATCTCTCCCAGCAGCTTGAAACGGAACGGTCGTTTCTCGCGTCCGGTGAGCGTGGCCTCCAGCACGGCTGCCAGCGCTCTCGCCTGTCGGATGGCCACCTGGGCCGTTGCGACGTAGGGCGCTCTGTTATGCGGGTCGATCTGGGCGGCGTTGTCGCCCAGTGCGTACACGTCGCGGGCACCCTCGACCTCGAAGAACTCGTTCACTTGAAGGCGGCCTTCCCGCGTCTTCGCGAGGGGCAGATCGGCCACGACCGGGCTGACCCGGTTCCCTGCCGTCCAGATGACGCAGTGGCTGGGGATGAGCCTTCCGTCCTGCAAGGTCAGCCCCTCGGCCGACACGCCGGCCGCCCGGCCCGTCTCCAGCTCGATGCCTCGCTGCAGGAGCTGTTCCTTCGTGTAGGCGGCCAGATTGGTCGCGGTCTGCGGGAGGACCGCGCTGCCGACCAGGACGAGGCGGATGCTGTCCATGGGGATCGATGGGTAGTGTCGGAGCAGGATGCCCCGGGTCAGTTCCTCCAGGGCGGCCATCAGCTCTGTCCCCGCGTGACCCGCCCCGACGACGACGAACGTGAGGAGCCGCTGACGTGTCCACGGGTCCTCGGTCAGTGCCGCCGCCTCGAAGAGGTCGATCACCTGGTTTCGGATGCGGATGGCGTCACCCACCCCTTTGAAGGTCAGGGCGTGTTCCGCCGCTCCGGGCGCTATGGCCACGTTCGGGGTCGCGCCGAGGGCCAACACCAGCTTGTCGTAGTGTACCTGCTGGCGGACCGGGGACCGGCGATGGCGGGCGATGAGGCGGCGACGCTCGACGTCGATCGCCTCAATCGACATCTCCCCGAATTCGATGCCCCATGCCCCACAGAGAGGACGGATCGCGTACAGGACGTGACGGGTCTCAACCGCGCCGGTGGCGGCCTCGGCCAGCATCGGGGTGAACAGGAAAAAGTTCTGCTCGCTCACGAGGGTGATCTGGACCGGCAGAACCCCGGCGCATCGCTTGGCCAGCTCCAGCGCCGTGGTGACCCCTGCGAACCCGCCCCCCAGGATCACGATGCGCGGGGCCAGCGAGGTGGACGGCCGGGCCAAGACGCGGCCCGCCGCCGGCCGCGCGGCCGCCTGCGGGGTCGGCATCAGGAAATCCTCCTGTGTTTCCCTTTCACCTTCCCCCTCACCCCCGCCCTCTCCCCCAAGTTAGGGGAGAGGGGATATGCGGACACTAGCAGCTTGTGCTTTACAGCCGGAGCGCGTAGTGCGCCGCGCCGATCAAGGGCGCACGGGGGTTCAGCGCGACCTTTACCTCAATCGACCGCATCAGATCGGAGAGGCGCCCCTTGTCGGTGAAGGCGTGAATAAATGCGCCATCCTGAAGGCGGGGCAGGATCTTCGGTGCGATGCCTCCTGCGACATACACGCCACCGACTGAGAGGGCCTTCAAAGCCAGGTTCCCGGCCTCGGTTCCGTAAACAGAGATGAAAAGGTCGAGCGCTCTTGTGCAGAGTGGGTGCTCTCCTGCCAGCCCGATCTGCGAGATGACCGCCCCAGGGTCGCCTTGCGCGATCCGTTGGCGCAGCCACTCCGGCTCGGTGGCATAGCCGCTATCCCGCAAGAAGCGATAGATGTTGAAGAGCCCCGGCCCCGAGAGCAGCCGCTCGCAGCTCACATGACCGAACTCCCGTCGCAGGTAGATCAACAGTTCCATTTCGGATTCGGTGTGTGGGGCGAAGTCGGCGTGCCCTCCCTCGGAGGCGATCGGGTGGTGATGAGTCCCGTCCCAGTAGAGTATCGCCTGGCCGAGACCGGTGCCGGCTGCGATGACGGAGATGTTCCCTTGACGCTTGAGACCGGACTGGAGCACGCAGAGGTCTGTTGGATCGAGGTGGAGCATCCCGTAGGCCGCCGCCTCAAGATCGTTCAGGAGCTTGGCCCGCGGGACCTGGAGTGCCTTCGCCAGGGTCAGTTCGTCCAACTCCCAGGGAAGGTTCGTCGTCTTGCTCTTGCCTTCTATCACCGGTCCGGCCACGCCGAAGCAGGCGGAGCGGAGCGCCGGGCGGGACCCGCCGCCCAGAAACCGGTCGAGGATCGCCTCCAGGGTGGCGTAGCTCTTGCTGGGGAATGTCTCCTCGCGGACGGCGTGCAGGCGGTCGCCCGCCTGCTCGAAGAGACCGATGACGGTCTTCGTCCCCCCGATGTCCCCGGCAAGGATCATGGGAGCTGCCCCCGAGGCACCCGGACCATCGATCTACTCCGCGCGCGCCGTGAGCATGCTGGCGGCGGCTCGATCCGCCAACCAGATGAGGCGGCCGGCCGTCGGCCGGATAAGCTGAGCCGGAAGCCGCTCAGGATCGGCCGGCCCTTCCAGGACCGCCTGAAGGGCCGGAGCCTTCTCGGCCCCTGTGACGAGGAATAGCACTGTCGCGCCCCGATTGAGGATCGGGGCAGTCAGCGTCACGCGATCCGAATTGAGTTTCGGGACATGATTGCGCACCACCCAGCGGGCGCGCTCTCGGACGGCTTCGGTGTGCGGGAAGAGGGAAGCGGTGTGGCCGTCGGGCCCTAGACCCAGGAGGATGAGGTCGAATGCCGGGGGCTCGGCCCCCGGCGGGACGCCGAACGACCGGGCGATCTCGGCTTCATACTCGCGGGCCACGAGATCGAGGTCGTCCCGTTCGGCCTGCATCCGGTGCACCCGGTCGGCCGGGATCGGCACACGATCGAGGAGCGTGGCCTTGGCCATGCCGAAGTTGGAGTCCGGATCTCCTGGCGGCACCGCTCGCTCATCGCCCCAGAAGACGTGGGTCTTGCGCCACGGAAGGCTGGTGGAGTAGGGCTCGGCGGCCAGGAGAGAGTAGAGGAGCTTCGGGGTCGAGCCGCCGGAGAGGGCGATGGTGAAGCGCCCGGCTCGGGCGACTGCCTCCTGCGCGATTTGGGAGCATCGTTCCGCGGCCTCTTTCGCGAGTGCAGTCTGATCGGCCACAACGAAGAGGCGATAGGCACGGCGTTCCTGGCCCCCACGTTCCGTCACACGACCAGCCGTCCGCCCGTTACCCATATCTCGCGTGGTGTCTGGGTCAGCATTCCAGACAATAC
>CAZCMC010000018.1:0-16046 GCA_964499665.1 uncultured bacterium
AGAAGTAGGAGATCCAGAGGTAGTTGCCGTTGCCGACCTTCTTCTGCTTGTTCACCCCCGGCAGGCCGAAGGGCAGGCGCGGGTCGGTCTTGATGCGCTCGGCGTCCACCAGGTCCACGTTGAAGGGCGGATTGGCCATCACGAAGTCGCACTTGCCGGTGAGCGTGTGCTCGTCCTGGTAGTAGGTGATGGCCTCGGCAATCTTGCCCTCCAGGCCGTGGACGGCGAGGTTCATCTTGGCGAGGCGGATGGTGTCGCGGTTCTTCTCCTGGCCGTAGAAGACGACCTTCTTCGCCGTGTCGCCGCCCTCGTGCTCGATGAAGTGGCTGGACTGCACGAACATGCCGCCCGAGCCGCAGGCCGGGTCGAACACCGTGCCGTGGTCCGGCTCGATGACGTTGACGATGGTCTGCACGATCGAGGACGGCGTGAAGAACTCGCCGTTGTCGTGCGCCTTCTGGATCGAGAACTTGGCGAGGAAGTACTCGTAGATGCGGCCGAAGACGTCGCCCGTGGCCTGCTTGATCTGCTCGCTGTTGAACAGGCGCATCAGGTCTTCGAGCACCTTGGTCTCGAAGATGCCGAAGTCCTTGGGCAGCACATTCGAGAGCGGCTCGAACTCGGCCTCGATGGCGGTCATGGCCTCGGTGACGAGCTTGGGCAAGTCGCTGCCGCTGATGGCGGCCTGCTGCATGATCCAGTCGTAGCGGGCGGCCTCCGGCAGCCACAGGGCGCGACGGCGGAGATAGTCGGCCGGCACCACCTTGCGCTTGGGCATCTTGCCGCTGGCCCGGTCTTCCTCGATTTGCCGCGTCGCCGCTTCGAAGCGGTTGGCCGCGTGGCGCAGGAAGATCACGCCCAGCACGGGCATGAAGTAGTCGCTGGAGGTGAGCTTGGAATTGGCGCGGAGGTTGTCCGCCGCCTCCCAGAGGTCGGCTTCGAGTTTTTCGATGTCGTTGTAGGTATTAGCGTTCATGGGAAGATGAGTCCCGATAGCCATGGCGCATTTCCACTCTCCATCCCTATATGTGGATGAGACAACGCGGCCCCCTAACGTAAGAAATCAGCGGATAGTGACCCGCGGCGGGCCACTAGTACGCTGGATTTCATAGTTAGAGTGTCATTCCTTCTTCTTCGGCTTCTCTTTTCCTTCGGGCAGCCTGAGAATCGGTCGTCCGCCCAGTTTTAGGAACTGCATGTTTGCGGTTGCCGACTGTATGAGGGCAATCACCTTTTGAAGCTGGACATTGTCTTGGGCTTTCTCGTCCTTCTCGACGATTGGTGCAACGCGAACCTCGAAATTAAAGCCGCGGTCGATTCTATTCGCGATCTTGTTGAGGGAGATACGCACCGCATTGGTCAGTTCATTCTTTCGCCCCTTGTCTTTTCCCTTATGGAACTCGTTGACAATTTCAACTGCTATCTTCTCGATCCCGTTTTCCATCAACTGGTTGGCGTAGTTCTCGATCCCAGTTGTCTGTTCGTCCGGGACTCCTTGCTGTTGTATCTCCAGGCGGAGTTTACGAATCTCAAGGAGTTGCTTGTAGAGCGCAACTACGCGCTCGGTTGCCACTGCAACGCAGGCGGCGTATGGGGCAACAGCTTGAAGGTAGACTAGTAGATCACTGGAAGAAACCGTTCTGATTGACAATTTATCCTTCTCCCCTGTTGCCACTTCTGAAAATGTATTCAGGATGAACCCCAACTCCCTCAACTCATCGGCGAACTCGATGAGTTGGTTGCTTACAGCATCGCGTGGAACCAGAACCCCAATCTCACACTCGCCGGGCTCCAGTTTCTCGTCACCTATCTTGAAGTGGCGAAGAGTCGATACGCCCTGATCAAGCGCATTCTTGAATGCTAGCAGTCTCTTGTGCAATTGCTGGAGTTCCTCTAATGCAACTGCCGGTGTGATCTGATTCCTCGCGAACACTTTCTCTATGTTGTCTTTCAGCTGCTTGCCAAAGAGGCTTTCTCCTCCGATTTCTACCAGAATCTGTCGCCATGCGGGACTGAATTTGTCGCTCGGTGTGTCCGTGACGGCCGCATAAATAGCTTTTAGATTCTGGGATAGGCTCTGCTGATGGGATGGGTGTGGTTGGTTGACGACAGATTGCAGAGCGTTGATCAATTCCTGCATCTTCCCGGCGACATTGCCCTTGGTCATTTCATGGTTAAGCGCAACCATGATCGCGTGCAATCGCTCTGCATTCATTCTGTTCTCCTTTCATTCCAACCACAATTTGACAGAACTGTCTAATACCCCAAACACTGCGGCTTTCTGCAGCCTATTTCCTTGAATCTTCTTGAGATTTACTGGGCAACCACCCGAATCGAAAGGCGTTAGCCTGCCAAATGGACTGTCCCACTCCCCGCGTATTGCGATCTTTGACCTGACCAACGAGGACGCTCTCTTGGGCATTACCATGCGTCATACCACAGATCAGGTCAAGCAATAGAGAAGGGAGCGCCCCTCCTTGCTTTCGCTAGCACCATCGGCTGCAGCGCGAGCTTAGGCCCACCACCCAATCCCTATGGGAAGAACCGGTACAGGTCGCGCCGTGGCAGGCAGCGCACGAACTCCACTTGGCCCCCTTCCGCGACTACACCAAGCCGGTAGTCCCCGACACGGATGCGGTAAAAGTTGCCAGCCCCGCTCATCTTCTTGAGATCGCGGAGCTCCTGCGTGGTGGACACCCCCTCGATTTGCTCGATGGCTCGCCGGACGCGGTCTAGGACCGCCTGGTCCTTCACCTTCTTCAGGTCCCGCGCAAAGCTCTGGCGGAAGGTGACCTTCATCCCTTGGCCCGCAGGACGCCAAAAACCTCCTCACGCGTAGAGCGCTTGGTCTTTTGCCCCTCGCGGATTGCCTCGGCCAGCGCGAAGTCTTCGAGCACCTCGGCAAAGATCTCGTGCAATAGCTCGCGCTGCTCCTGCAGCGTTTCCGTCAGTGCCTCTTTCAGCGCCTCCTTCAAGGCATTCTCGGTCAGAGCGGTGCGTGCCATATCGATCACCTCGTTCCTGTAGGTTAATGGTTCGACCTCTGTGCTGCAGGTCCCCACGAAATGCACGCCGGATAGAAAGCGGATGGTAATCCGCAGCCACGATGGCTCGGTTTCGATTGGGAAACATTCCTTCGTTCAGGAGGCAGTCGAGTCGCTCAAGGAGTAGCGCATTTCGGGAGAGCGATCTTTGACCTGGGCACCGGGGACACCTCCTTGGGTATTTGTATACGTCATACCATAGATCCGGTCAAGCAAAGAGGGGAAGCAATGCTCGCTGGATCGTCTAGTCTCAACCGCTTACCAGACCGCCCAACGCTTGGCCTAAGCTGCGGCGCGATTGATTGCCGCCTCTGTAACAGCACATGCGCACAAGCGCGGCAAGCGCCGCCACCTTCAAGCCGTAGTTACGCGGCAGTCAATGGAGTAATGCGCTCGATCTTCTTCTTTATGGACCTTTCCGCGTCCCAAAGATCAACCGCTCGTTGCGCGTTGAGCCAAAAATCCGGGCTGGTCCCGAACAACCGGGAAAGACACAGGGCCATCGAAGGACTCACAGCGCGACGCTCGCGGAGCAGCTCGTTGACCGTCTGGCGTGACACTCCCAGAGCCTTCGCGAAACTGGAAACGGTTAACCCGTAATCCGGAAGAAAGTCCTCGCGAAGCATCTCCCCGGGATGGGTCGGACGCACCTTCCTTTCTCTCTTATTCGGAATGCTCATGATCCCCCCTCTTTCAGTGGTAATCCGTTATTTCCACGGCATACGCGTCGCTGTCAACAAAGCGAAAGCAGACCCTCCACTGAAGGTTGATGGCAATCGCGAATTGTCCTTTGCGATCCCTTCCCAATGCGTGAAAACGGTTGCTGTGAAGAGCTTTCAGGTCATCCAGACCCGTTGCGATATCCAGGTACTCCAGGCGTCGCTTCGCAGTTTTCCAAATGTCTGCTGGAATGCGTTTCGACTTCCCGGTCGCGTACAACTCCTGCGTGTGCCGGTCAGCAAACGTTTTGATCACGTCTCAATAGTAATCTGTCACGTGACACTTGTCAACACAGGCTTTCCGCATAACTATTAAGTATATGGCTCCCCTTCCTGCAACCTATTTCCTAAGCGCCTCCAATCCGCGAAATCAAAACTCATCAGCTACCTTCGACACTTAGCAGGGCGCTGTCAAGTCGTTTTCCGCGACAAGTACGGCAGATTGTGCAGGCTGTCCCGATATCACCCCGACACAACCCTGTGCCTGCGAGGACTTAAGGGGTAATGGCAACGGGAGGGGTTGAGGTACTTGGGGGTTAGTCGGACCTATCCGATGACTGCGTCTAGGGTCGGCCGATGACAGCGGATACGGCCCGTTTCGCGCGCCGGCCGCATGTGCCGCTTAGGCAGCTCTGTCGGGTCGCGCGCTGTGTGCGCGCACGACGAGATCGACGTCGCAGTCCAGGATATGCAGGAGGGACAGCAGTTGGTCCATCGTCTTCCGGTAGTTGGTTTGATCCAGAAGCCGGTAGAATTGCGTCGCGGACGTTCCCAGCCGGCGAATGATCTCCCGTTTGGAGAGAGGGCTAGCCTGAACCCGCTTTTGGGCTTCGATGGTGAGCTTATACAGGAGCGCATCCCGCAGGGAGCGGGGATCCTGGTTGTACTCCAGGACCTGCTCGACGTGCACCGTTCCCTCCCGTCCCGACGTCAGAACATAGGTGAACCCTTCCCGGTCCAGTTCCCGGTCCACAAAGACCCGCTCGAGGGGATCCTGGGCAGTAGGCTGGGGATCGACCTTGGCGTAGGGAAAGACCAACGTCCGGGTCGAGGCCTTGACCTCAAACACTTTCTTGCGGTTGTTACCGATGACCACTCGGATCTTCATAGCCGTCCCTCAGACTCCAGTTCTTTAATGATTTCGACAACCTTGTGCGGCGCCTTGCCTTTCATCGCCTTTCTGCTCTCAAGATCCCACTTCACGATGAACTTCCCGTCGCGATAGACGTGCACGTGCCGTGGGGTGTGGTTCCCCTTCCAGGTGACGAACACGTAGCCACCTCGCCGAACCTTTCCCATTCAATACCGTTACCATACACGGTAACGGCTGTCAAGCGCAACCGCTAGGAAGCCTTGCCCGTCCACCCCTCACCGGACCTCTCCCCTGCTAGGGGAGAGGAGATGGAGGGAGGCGCGAAGAGTCTCCGAGACCCTTCGGTCAGCTCAGGGTGACAGTGTGAATGAGGAGGCCGGAGCTTAGCGGGGAGGTGCGGTCAGGCGGCGAAGAGCTTCCTGATACCTGGAGCGGGTCTGCTCGATGATGTCGGGTGGAAGCGCCGGTCCGGGCTCTTTCATCGCCCAGGGGAGCGTCTTGAGGTAGTCGCGGACGAACTGCTTGTCGAAGCTGGGCTGGGATCGGCCCGGCCGGTAGGTGTCAGCAGGCCAGAACCTGGACGAATCGGGGGTGAGGAGTTCGTCAATCAGGAGAAGCTCTCCATTGAGGAGACCGAATTCAAACTTGGTGTCCGCAATGATGATGCCGCGTTCGAGGGCATGGGCGCGGGCCCGCTCGTAGATCTTCAGGCTCAGCTCGCGCACCTGTTCGGCCAGCCCTCCGGCGAGCAGAGACGCCGCCTGGTCGAAGGTGATGGGCTCATCGTGCTCGCCCTGCTCGGCCTTCGTCGAGGGCGTAAAGAGGGGTGGATCGAGGCGACACGACTCGAGAAGCCCAGGCGACAGCGGCAATCCCGAGACGGCTCCGGTCTTCTGATATTCCGTCCAGCCCGAACCGGCAAGGTAGCCCCGGACGATGCACTCGATCGTAAGCGGCTTGGCCTTCCAGACCAGCATGCTTCGCCCCCGTAGCTCCTCCTGATAGGGGCGGCAGGCGGCTGGGTACTCCTCTACCTCCGTCGTGATCAGATGAGTCGGAACCAGATCCGACATCATCCGGAACCAGAACGCCGAGAGGGCCGTAAGAATCTTCCCCTTCCCAGGAATCCCGGTCGGGAGTACCACGTCAAAGGCTGAGATCCGATCCGTCGCGACCAGGAGAAGGTGATCTCCGAAGTCGTAGATGTCCCGGACCTTTCCCCGGGCAAAGAGGACCAGGTCGGGGAATTGGGTTTTCAGCAACACCTCTTCCTTCATAATCGACCTCCACTCCCCCCCGTCAATCGGGCGCTGCGCCGCTTCGGACACGACGCATCACAGCAGCGATCTGCTCGCCCGGCAAGACCGTCTCCATGAGCCCAATCTCACGCCGATAGATCTCGGGGTCCACTGCCTGTCGAACCTCGGGCTCAAGGATGTGGTAGACCGGGAGCCTTAACTGGACCCCGGCCAGCGGCCCCGAGAAGGTCGGGTCGCCGTTGACGACCGTCTCCGCGGCGATCTCGGCGCTCTCCGGGTCTGGAGAGCCAAGGACGACCATCACGTTGTCCTTTCCCTTCTCCTCCACGACCCGGAGGATCGCCTCCTGGTGCGCCAGATCCATGGCGCCGGCGGCCGTTCAGACGAAACAGGCGGTATGATCAAGGACAACGGTTCCGCCGGAGGCGGTCACGCAGGTGGCGATGGCCGGCCCGGCCACACCATCCCGCTCCCCGATGACGATAATCTGCTTCCCGTTAAACACCACAATCCTCCTTTCAGAATGACTTCGATGAGACGGTGCGCGGGCTATTGAGCCTGAATGAGAACCGACATCCCGTCGGA
This sequence comes from uncultured bacterium, assembly GCA_964499665.1. Classification (GTDB taxonomy): domain Bacteria; phylum Methylomirabilota; class Methylomirabilia; order Methylomirabilales; family Methylomirabilaceae; genus Methylomirabilis. The sequence goes on from CAZCMC010000018.1 coordinate 6,701, forward strand.
CTGGCGTGACATCATCCCGAGAAAAAGACTGCCCTTGGCGAAAAGCTGAACCGTCTGAATCTCCTTCCCCAGTAGCATCTCCCGGGCATGGCCCAGGAAACAGATGGCCGACGCGAGATGCCCCTGGGTCGGGGCGAAGCCCGGCATGCCATGCTTGCGGACAAAAGCATCAATCTGAGAGGTCTCGATCTCCCCTCGCAAGGCAGCGAGCCCTCCGAGCGTCCTGTAGTTCCTGAGAGGGACATCCCCGTTCCCCTGCGGGACAGTGATCTCCGGGTTGTGGAGCTCGGTGGCGAAGATATCGATATCGGTGATCCGGCGCCCGATCCTCGCGAGGGGCTTGACGACGAGAGACTCCAGGATCGCCTGGTTCGAGGAGCCTGCCTTGACCTCATGGCGGCCGACACAGTCCAGGCGGATCCGGGGCGATCGCCCATCGTCTCGCCCGACCCAGATGGCGATCGCGGCCAGAACGTCTTCCAGGATCGGCATCTCGTGTTTCAGGTGGCCGCGGAATTTCATGCCGAGCTTGGGAAGCGAACCGCCCCCGACGACCGCGACGTTTTCGAAGACCCCCGCCGCCACGAGGCTCCCGCCCACGACCAGGGCGGGAATCGGCGCGGCGCAGAAATTCTTGATATCGGCGCCACTCGCGTCGCCGCAGCCAGCCATCTCGGCGATGGCCTTTCCGAGGTTGCCACCTCCCCGCTGGTACCGATCTCCCACCGCCTCCTCCGAACAGCCGAGGACATACTCGACTGCGCCGGCCGAGAGCCCGTCCTGCGATACGAGATGGAGGAGGGCGAGCGCCCCGGTGGCCTTCGCCGCCAAGTTCTCAAGGAGGAACGGCGCCACAAGCGACTCGTCCTCGTCATGCCCTCTCCTGATGGCACCGATCAGCCGGCTTCCTTCGACAAAGAGGGGCATCGCTCCCGGCGAATGGAGCGCGTCCCGCAGGTCCCGCCGGCCAGCCTCCCGCACCCGATCGAGCGGCACCCCGTGAAGCATCGGGTGATCCGCGAGCCGCTTGCTGGCCTCGTCCGAGAAGCCCGGGTCAAGCGCCAGCAGGCCGCACTCGTCCGCCAGCGCGAGGAGACCGTACAGCTCCTCTTCCGGGAGGACCTCACCGAATGGGCCAAGGCGTTCCGGCGAAACCGGATGTGTGAGCCAGGGGGTGGGGAGTGCCCGCAGGGCGTCGGGCCTCATCCCGCCGATGAAGACCTGGTGTGGGGCGTAGGAGAGCGCCTCGTGCTGACTCCGAAGGTGGGAGAGGATCGTCGAGAGCAGACCAGGATCAGCGCTGATCTCCCGGCTCGGCTTCGAGCCGTATCGGATAAGGCTCGGGGCATGGGCGAGGATAGCCGACACCCCCTTGATCACGGGTTGAATCATCAGATGCTATCCCCTTTGACTCCCCACTGTTCCCCTGCCGGACCGGAAATGACTGGGAAAACCGTTGGGTCGTTCACCGGCGTCTCCAGGGCCACGAGAGCAGTCATTAACAAGCGCTCCCGCCAAGCCTCCTCCTGCTCACGCGAAAGGGATGGATCGCCAGTCGGATACTGGATGCCACGCGTCGGCACCACCCGATTCGCGCCGACGGTCAGCGCGATCGGAACGATGTTGCACAGCAGCACCGTCGGAATCCCCTCCCGCTCCAGTTCCTTTGCCATCGTTGCGCCGCAACGAGTTCCGGTCCCTCAGGTGGCGGTCAGAATAGCGGCCTGGACGCCGGCGGTCCGAAGCTCAGCGGCGATCTCCCGGGCGAACGATTGGGCCTTCTGAACGGAGGTCCCATTCCCGACCGTCGTGTAGTACACCTCATGGAGGCGCCCGATCCGTCCGGCCTTCTCAAGGCGACGAGCGACATCGAGCGGCACCAGTCGGTTTGGATCGGCGTTGGCGTGGTCCGTCGCGTAGCCACCGTGGACTGACTCGAACTCACCAGGGACGAAGGCGCGAAGCTCACCGATCGGGTATCGGGCATACCGGCTGGCCCTGGACGATTCGATCCGGTCGGGGTTGCCGCGCGGGACAAGCCCTCCCTCGGTAAGAAGGGCGACGGTGGCCCAGCGGAGATCCGGGACAGGCGGCGCAGGCGGCACCCTGTCGAACTGTGGCAGTGGAACCTCAGAGGCGAAGGAACGTCCGGCGATTTTCGCCAGCAGCATGTCAAGCGCCCGGGCGGAAGCCGGGAGCTCAGCCGTAACATTCTTTCGGATGCCTCGAGGCAGATAGCCATCCACATCGGGTGAGACGTCGGCACCGGTGGCGAGCTTGATGCCCAGCGCGAGTAGCCGTGGCACCGCCTCCTTCATCGAGGCTGCCGAGGAGCCACACGGGACGATGTGGGCGCCGGCCACGGCCGCCTGCGCCCCGGGATTTTCGGGATGCATGGCGGCGACCGCCGGGATCTTGAGTTCGTGCAGCGCCAGGCGCGCGACTTCGCCGCAGGCCAGGCCGTACCGGCCGCTGGCGAACGCGGGACCGGCCAGAAGGAGGTCTGGCTTCACGGTCAAGAGCAACTCCGCCGAATGGCGGCACGCCTCCTCCTGGTGTTCCGCAAAGTAGGTGTCTCCACAGATCAGCGTCGCCACCACCTCGCCTCTCCCTTCGAGGAGAGACTGAATCAGGCGGCCCGGGCCGAGTGGCCCGGAGCGGAGTTCTGGCGGGAGATCGGCCTTCTCCTCACCGCCGATGCCGGCGAAGAACTGATTGATGTAGTGGACAATACGAAGGCCCATTGCTGCTCTCTCTACTGTGCGCGTGCCATAATCGAGCCGAGGCCTACTGGACTGAGCGAGCCGAAGATGAGGGCGATCGGTATGGTGAGCGAGCCGGCGACCGGCCCATCTGCCAACCTGAGCGAATCGCCGCCGATGACCCGTTCGACAGCGGACAGGGTAACAGGTTCTTCGTAATTGCCCAAGCTTACTAAGGCATCCGCACTCGGCAGGCTGCCAAGGAGCGGAGGGGTCCGTCCGTCTGGCCCGGCCAGCTCGGCCATCAGGAGGACAGTCCGGACGCCTCTCTGCTCACATCGCTCAGCGGTCAGGAACAGATCGATGTCTGCATTCCCGCCCCCCTCCTTGGTGACGATCGCCCCCTGCCAGTTGAGGAGGCTGGCCAGGTTCGCCGCGTACCCCGCCACCAACTCCTTTGCCTCAAGCGTTACCGGCTCAGGCTTCAGGATGATGCCGCCGAAGGCCAGATCGCGGCCGTCGCGGGCCAGCAGATCGCGGATGACCGGGTTCGTGAGGTGAGCGTAGGTCGAGTTTTTCAGGGAGGGGTGACCATAGTTGCCGCTCACCACGGCGCCGTCCAGGATCTCGCCGGGGGTGATCGGCGTGGGCAGGATCTCCCCGGCGCTCCGGCCATAGACGAACGTGTCTTTGTACGATCCCTGGGCCTGGAGGTTGTAGATGTAGCCGACACGAGGCAAGCCCGAGGCCGAGGAGGCCCGCGGCACCTGCCGTGTCCGATCAGGCCCTACCCCCCTGGCAATCTCTCCAAGATGCGCCGCGACTCTCAGCATCGCCAGACGGATCGTCGCTTCATATTCAGCCCAGGGGGCCCCTTCCACCGGGGCGAACTCCAGGACGATGAGGAGATCTTTCGCCAACGGGCCGATCGAAGCCCCCGGTCCAGCCATATCGATCAGCGCTTCCTGCGCCCGAGGCAGCAGACTCACGCTTACGAGTGCGCAGTGTGTCAAGATATGGGTCTCGCCCATCCCATTCGTTCGGGGAGGCCCAAGGAAGCCAGGGAACACGATCCCCTCTCCTCCCTTGGCGCGGGGCTGCACGGCATCCAGTATGTGAACGATCCTGACACGCTCCCCCGGCCGAGCGATATGCAGGTTCGCGGAGTGGATGAGCGGGTCCGCCGCAAGGGCCCGAATCCGCTCCGGGGCCAGTGTGAGGAGCCCATCCCGCAGCGAGGGCTCATCGCCGAACCGGATGTCTCGAATCACATGTTCATAGAGGATGAGCATCCCGACACTCACTGGCCCACCTCGTCCCGTTTGGCCGTCTCGATCGGGGCATCCCGGTCGGCAGGCTCCAGGAACACCCGGCTCTTCAAAATATCTGCCGCATCGATGCGGGCCAGGTCATCTTTCGTCACGGTCGCGCCGCCGCTATAGAGACGATTGGCCTGCCGGAGCTTGATGCGATCGATGGCGTTCCGGATGCTGCGCGCATTGGCGAAGTCGGGCAAGGCCATCCTTCGTTCGACATAGGCACGGAACGCTTCCCGCGCCGGCTCGTCGAAGGTGTACTGCTGCTGGTCCAGCATGATCTCTGCGATCTGCATCAGCTCATCCAGCGTAAAGTCCGGGAAATCGAGATGGTGGGCGACCCGTGAACGCATGCCGGGGTTGGAGCGGAAGAAGTCATCCATCCGCTCCTTGTAGCCGGCCAGGATGACCACGAGATCCTCACGCTGGTTTTCCATCACCTGAAGCAGGATCTCGATCGTCTCCTGGCCGTAATCCCGTTCATTCTCGCTGCGGTAGAGGTAGTATGCCTCGTCGATGAGCAGCACGCCGCCCATCGCCTTCTTGAGCACCTCTTTGGTCTTTGGGGCGGTATGACCGATGTACTGGCCGACGAGATCGTCGCGTGTCGCGACAACGACGTGGTCCCTGCGGATGTAGCCCAGTCGATGAAGAATCTGCGCCATCCGCATCGCGACGGTGGTCTTCCCCGTTCCGGGCCGGCCCGTAAAGGACATATGCAGCACAGGCCGATCCGCCGTGAGCCCCACCTCCCGCCGCAGGCGGTCCACAAGAAGGAATGCGGCGATCTCCCGGATCCTGGTCTTGACCGACTTGAGACCTACCAGCTCGCGGTCGAGGTCATCCAGGACCTCCTGGACGTTGGAATCCTTGAAGGCCTGCCCGACGTCGAGCGCTTCTTTGTTGGTTTGAGCGTCGTCCATGATGATTGCCACTCCCCCCCCTCACCCACACCCTCTCCCCCCTTCGGGGGGCGAGGGGATTTAGCAGAAGTGGGTTCGCGGGTCAGGGGTTACCGTTTGGCTGCTGGGCCGATGCCATCTGCTGAGTAGCGCTCGCCTTCCGGCTTGTCGGTCGCATAGCTGTGCACAGTATAGCGGATATTGCGGCCCTCCGCCTCCTGGCGTACAAGGCCAAAGCCAGGTTCATGCTTGGGCCTGTTGACGATGAAGGACAGCTTGACTGTCTCCCAGCCCCTGGTACTATCGAACGCGTTGACCTTGATATAGTGGTTGGGGTAGGCCTTTCGGCAGGCGCTCACCTCATACATGATCGCCGCCGGGTCTTTCAGATCGAACATCGGCATCCCCCACATCTCCCAATAGGTGTTGCGCGGGTGCGGGTCATCCGTGAACTCGACGTTGATGGCCCAGCCGTTGTTCAGACAGTACTCGACCTGCTTCCCGATCTGCTCATCAGTCAGATCAGGAAGGAATGAAAAGGTGCCTTGGGTGATTTTCATGGCCATTCCTCCTTCATCACCTACGCCGGCGTTGGCGTCGGGACAAAGTCCGCGGTGTCGGTGGATTCGTAGTTAAAGGTAATGTCCTTCCAAGTATCCAGCGCGGCGCGTAGCGGCGAGCACCACTTGGCAGCCTTGTCTAGAATCTCGGGGCCTTCCCTCATGTAATCGCGGCCTTCGTTGCGCGCCAGAATCATCGCTTCCAGGGCGACACGATTGGCCGTGGCGCCCGCCTGGATACCCTGCGGATGACCGATCGTGCCGCCGCCGAACTGCAGCACCACATCCTCGCCCAGATAGTGTAGCAACTGGTGCATCTGACCGGCATGGATACCGCCGGAAGCCACGGGCATGACCTTGCGCAACGACGCCCAATCCTGTTCGAAGAACAGGCCATTCTCCAGACTGACCGGGGTTCGGGGCTCTCTCAGCGTATCGTAGAAGCCCTTGATCATGAGGGGGTCGCCCTCCAGCTTGCCCACCACGGTACCGGCGTGAATATGGTCCACCCCCGCCATGCGCATCCATTTGCAGATCACGCGGAAGTTCATGCCGTGATTCTTCTGGCGAGAATAGGTGGAGTTACCAGCGCGGTGCAGGTGCAGGATCATGTTGTTCTTGCGCGCCCACTTGGCCATGGATTGGATCGCGGTGTAACCGATGACCAAGTCGATCATGACGATCACGCTCCCCAGCTCCTTGGCGAACTCGGCGCGTTCATACATCTCTTCCATCGTCCCGGCGGTAACGTTGAGGTAATGCCCTTTTACCTCGCCGGTAGCGGCCGAGGCGCGGTTCACCGCTTCCATTACGAATAAGTAGCGGTCGCGCCAGTGCATGAACGGCTGCGAGTTGATGTTTTCATCGTCCTTGACGAAATCGAGACCGCCCTTCAGCGCCTCGTACACGATGCGGCCATAATTCTTGCTGGAGAGACCCAGCTTCGGTTTGGTGGTCGCGCCGAGCAGCGGGCGGCCGTACTTATCCAGACGCTCGCGCTCCACCACGATGCCGGTAGGCGGACCCTGGAACGTCTTGAGGTAGGCGACGGGGATGCGCATGTCCTCGAGGCGCAGCGCCTTGATCGCCTTAAATCCGAAGACGTTGCCGATGATGGATGCTGTGAGATTGGCAATGGATCCTTCTTCGAAGAGGTCCAGATCGTACGCGATATAGGCGAAATACTGGCCCGGACTGCCCGGCACCGGGTCCACCCTGTAGGCCTTGGCACGATAGAGCTCGCAGGCGGTGAGGCGATCGGTCCACACCACCGTCCAGGTGGCCGTGGAAGACTCGCCCGCGACTGCCGCGCTCGCCTCAACGGGGTCTACACCCTCCTGGGGGCTAATGCGGAATAGCGCGAGGATGTCGGTATCCTTGGGGACGTAATCCGGCTCCCAATAGCCCATCTTGGCATACGGAATCACGCCCGCCTTATATCGCTCTTGTCCTTCCTTGATCGTTCCCTTTCCTGCTCCGGCCATCTTGATCTCCCTTCATTGGGGGGCGAATCGCCCCGCCGCGCTCTCCGGATCACACTGGTTCCGGTCGCCTGGTCTCGGCCGTAGTCTCCTTCGGTCCATACATAAAGTCAAATACAAAATATTTTGATTTCCATAGGGAATTCTTTATAATACATTCATGACCATTCACCAACTCCGTGTCTTCCTGGCAGTCGCTCGCCACAATAGCTACACCCGCGCCGCCGAAGAGCTGCGTTTGACCCAGCCCGCCGTCTCGGCGCAGGTCCGTGAGTTGGAACGAACGCTCGACTCGAGCTTCTTTGAACGGGTTGGCCGGACGATCGTGCTGACCGACGCAGGCAAGGAGCTCCTCACCTACGCTCTGAAAGTCTGCACGTTGCTAGACGAGGCCAGGTTGGTGATGGAAGAGCTCGGTGAGCTGAAGCGGGGGCGTGTCGCCATCGCCGCCGTGAGCACCGCCGGGGCGTACGTCTTGCCATCCCTCCTCGGGGCATTTCGCCAGCGCCATTCGGGGATCAGCATCAGCCTGGAGGTCGCCAACCGCGCGACCGTTCAGCGCCGACTCCTCCATAACGAGGTCGATCTCATCGTCATGGGGCGTCCCCCCGAAGGAGTCCCTCATGTCGCTGAGCCGTTTCTGTCCGACGAGCTGGTCGTCATCGCTGCTCCATCTCATCCACTGGCAAAGGCCAAGAAGATTCCGGTAGAGCGGCTGGGAAAAGAGGTCTTTATCGCGCGCGAGGTCGGATCAGGCACGCGCATCAACGCGGATGAGTTCTTCCGTCAGCAGGGAGCGCAGCTCTCGGTGGGGATGGAGTTGGGCGATAACAGCGCGGTCAAGGAGGCCGTCGCGGCGGGACTGGGAATCGCCCTCCTCTCCCGCCATGCCCTTCGAATGGAGCTGGTGCTTCGGCGCCTGGTCGTCCTGGACGTCAAGGGCCTACCTCTGCGCCGCCAGTGGTACGTCGTCCACCGCCAGGACAAGCGACTCAGCCGGGCAGCGGTCGCCTTCAAGGCCTTCCTCCTGACCTCTGCCGAGGCTCTCTTGGCATCAACAAAGCAACCCTGGCAGGCAAACAGGCGCGCACACGGCTGAATCGCAAGCCGTTACGTGGCTCGACCGTTCAAACCCACTGTGAGGCTAGGAGATTGGAACTCGCGCTGATGCAGGAGATGAAGGACTTCGCGTTCTCTACCTTCGAAGTGTGCAGGGTGTACGCCGAGCTGTTCGAGTGGAATCCGGCCTCGATTCGGATGCTCGAGAAGGCCGGCTACGCCTTCGAAGGACGCTTGAGAAAGAGCGTGACGAAGGACGGCCAAACGATCGATTCGATGATGTACGCAATCGTCCGGGCGTGAGGAGCGGGCGCTCGCTTCCGGGGGAGTTGCCTGCAGCGGGTGTTCGTGAACTGGACTGCGGTCAGCGTAACGACTCTTGAGTGAAAATAGCAGCATATTGAAGGAGGGGGTGCGATGGCGTCAACAAAAGAGGAATCAAGGCCGACCACAGAGTGTTCCCCGAACGGTCCATACCTCGTCAGGAATCTTCAGAGCCTTCGAAACTCGAAGGGTGAGAGTATCCCCACCAAGCCTGTGATTGCTCTCTGTCGATGTGGAGGCTCTGCGAAGAAGCCGTTCTGTGATGGCACACATTCAAAGCTCGGCTTTTCCAGCCAGAAGGTCGCCGAGGGTACCAGGGACAAGCGGCAGAACTACGTGGGTAAGGGAGTAACGATTCACGACAACCGATCCATCTGTTCTCACGCCGGATTCTGTACGGACCGGTTGGCCTCCGTCTTCCGGATGAAGACTGAGCCTTGGATTGACCCGGACGGCGCGCGGATCGAGGAGATCATTGAAGCCGTAAGAATATGCCCGTCCGGAGCACTGAGCTATTCCATCGACGGGGTGGAGCATCGGGATCAAGATCGGGACCCCATGATCACAGTATCGAAGGATGGGCCCTATCTCGTTACCGGCGGGGTCGAGTTGGAAGACGAGTCTCGGGCCGAGGGAGCGTCGGAGGAACATTACACGCTGTGTCGGTGTGGCGCGTCCAAGAACAAGCCGTTTTGTGACGGCACACATTGGTACGTCAAGTTTAAGGACGACAAGAACTAGACTCAGGCCTGCCACAAGGCGCCACAGGCGAGAAGTCTACCGACATCACACCTAGCCGGCTACTCTAGATGACGCCCTGCGAACGTAGCGTGGCGAGATGGTTGGGGCTCCACCCGAAGTACTTCTGATAGACGTACCCGTTGTGATAGCCGGGAGGGCGGCAGGCCCAGCGGATCCGCGGCGGCGTTCCCGTCATTCGCCATACCGGCATCTGGAGGGTGAGGTCTCCATACACAGGATCTGAAAACTTCTGGAAACACG
>CAZCMC010000019.1:0-2166 GCA_964499665.1 uncultured bacterium
TCGGCGATCTGAATGGCGTTCAGGGCCGCGCCCTTTCGAAGTTGGTCTCCTACCACCCAAAGGTTCAGGGCATGGTCGTTCGAAAGATCTTCACGGAGGCGGCCCACAAAGCAATCGTCCTTGCCGGCGGCAAGGATCGGCATCGGGTAAAGCCCCTGGTCCGGATCGTCGATCACTTGAAGGCCCGGCATCTTCGAAAGCAACTCGCGCGCTTTTTCTACACTGATCTTGCGTTTCGTCTCAACGTTCATCGACACCGAGTGGGCGGTGAAGACGGGGACACGAACGGTTGTGGGCGAGACCCTGATCGATCCGTCACCCAGGATCTTTCGGGTCTCGAAGACGAGCTTTAGCTCCTCCCTCGTGTAACCGTTCGGTTGGAACTCGTCGATGTGGGGAAAGAGATTGAACGCAATCTGATGGGGAAAGGCCTCCACCTCGATCGGCTCGCCCTTGATCCACGCCATAGTCTGTCGCCTCAGCTCCTCGATCCCCTTCTTCCCGGCCCCTGAGACCGCCTGGTAGCTCGAGGCGACCACCCGCGTCACCTGGCCGTAGTCGTGCAGCGGCTTCAGCGGCATGACCATGACGATCGTGGTGCAGTTCGGATTGGCGATGATCCCGCGAGCCTTGTAGCCGGCAACGGCGTGGGGGTTGATCTCCGGCACCACGAGCGGGACATCGGGCTCCATTCGAAAAGCAGAGCTGTTGTCGATGACCACCGCGCCGGCCTCGACGGCCATCGGGGCGAACTCCTTGCTGCGGGTAGCCCCCGCCGAGAAGAGCGCGATCTCCGTCCCGTGAAACGAGCCCGCCGTGAGCCGCTCGACCTTGATCTCCTCACCTTTGAATGAGAGGACCTTCCCTTCTGAGCGCTCCGAGGCCAAGAGCTTCAGGCTTCGGACTGGAAAGTTACGCTCCTCGAGCAGGCGGAGCATCGTCTCGCCGACCGCCCCGGTGGCCCCTACAACCGCTACGACGTACTGTCTCTGTGCCACGTGTAGATTTTCTCTCTGCCGTTCCTGAATGAGCTTGACTCTGCTGTGAAGCCGAAGGCGTCAGATTCCTTTATGGGCGGCCTGGTCCTTGGGCGGCCGCTCCCGACCCACGATCTTATTGATGGCGTTCAGGTACGCCCTCACACTCGCCTCGATGACGTCAGTCGAGGTCCCCTTGCCCATCACCGTATGGCCGTTGACCTCCAGCTTCAGGACCACCTCGCCCATGGCGTCTTTTCCCGCGGTCACGGCCCTGATCGAATAGTCTGCCAGCCGGCCCTGGACCTTGGTGATCTGATCGATCGCTTTGTAGGCCGCGTCCACCGGGCCGTCACCCCATCCTGACTCTTGAAGGATCTCATTCTCCCGCTTCAGTCGGACAGTGGCCGTCGGCACGATATTGGTGCCGCTGGTGAACTGCAAATAGTCGAGGGAGTAGGTCTCGCCCGGGGCCATGACCTCCTCCTCCACAATGGCCAGGAGGTCGTCGTCGAACACCTCTTTCTTCTTATCGGCAACGGCCTTGAACCGGATGAAGGCTTTATTGAGGGCCTCTTCAGACAGCGTCACCCCAAGCTCCTCAAGCCGCTTCTTGAAGGCATGTCGCCCGGAGTGTTTCCCCAGGACAAGCCGGCTCTGTGGAACGCCGACCGATTCGGGGGTCATGATCTCATAGGTCAGCGGCTTTTGCAGGACGCCGTGCTGGTGGATCCCCGCCTCGTGGGCAAAGGCGTTGGCACCGACGATCGCCTTGTTGGGCTGGACCGGGATCCCAATGATGCTGGTCAGGAGCTTGCTCGTGCGATATATTTCCTCGGTGACGATCCCGGTCTCCCAGTCAACGAGGTCTTTTCGGGTGCGGAGGGCCATGACGATCTCTTCCAGTGAGGCGTTTCCGGCACGCTCGCCGATCCCGTTGATCGTGCATTCGACCTGCCGAGCGCCGTTCCTGACCGCCTCCAGCGAGTTCGCCACCGCAAGCCCGAGGTCGTTGTGGCAGTGGCAGCTCACCACCACCTTGTCGATGTTCGGCACGCGATCGATCAGATTCTTGATCCGGGCCCCGAACTCCCACGGAAGGCCATAGCCGACCGTGTCGGGGATGTTGATCGTAGTAGCGCCCGCCTTGATCACCTCCTCAACGACCTTGCAGAGGAAGTCCTGATCG
>CAZCMC010000019.1:2266-9283 GCA_964499665.1 uncultured bacterium
TCCCGAAAGCGCGTAACAAAAGAAAAACGAAAAGACGAGCAGGCTCGGCTCAGAAGCGATGACCAAGACCACCAAGGTCAGGCCGATGAGGAGCGTGAACGGTTGCCGCTTCTTGATTTCGATCCCCTTCAGGCTTCGATATCGGAGCCGGCTGACCATCAGGAACGACAGCGCATAGACGGTCACGACCACAAGCGCCGAGGTCAATCGATGCGAGAGCAGCTCGTGATGAAAGGCGACCAGCGAAGGCGACTCCCGTATAAACAGCACAAAAGAGGCGATCACCGCCGCGGCTGCGGGGATTGGGAGGCCGACAAAGTAGCGCTTGTCTAGGTTTCGCGTCTGAACGTTGAACCTGGCCAATCTGAACGCTCCGCTCGACACGAAGAGTGCCGTTGGGATGATCGAGCCAAACAGCCAACCGATCTGGCTGAACGGTTTGATCGCCCATGCATACGATAGGATCGCCGGGGCGACCCCGAAGGACACCAGGTCTGCCAGCGAATCGAGCTGCACGCCGAAGTCGCTCTGGCTGTTAGTAAGCCGGGCGACCGCTCCGTCGAGGCCATCAAGAATCAGGGCGACGAGGATGGCCGCGGCCGACCGGGTGTAGTCGTTATTATAGACAGCGACGATGGCGTAGACGCCGCACAGAAGGTTGCCGATCGTTAGGAGGCTAGGGAGGAGGTAGACGCCTCGACGGCTACTTCGCCTCATCGGAACCCCCCCACCACGCTGATTCCCCCCTTGACACGATCCCCCGGTTTCACATACACCTCAGCGCCAGCGGGGACGATAAGATCGACGCGCGATCCGAACCGAATCATGCCGATGCGCTCCCCGACCTCCAGTTTTTGCCCGGTGACCACCCTGCATACGATCCGTCTGGCGAGAAAGCCAGCAATCTGCTTCACCGCTAGCCGGCCTTCCGGCGCCTTCAACACGATCAGATTTTGCTCGTTAGTCACTGATGCCTCGTTGTGCCAAGCCAGACGGAAGCCCCCTGCTCTGTAGTCTACCCTTTCGACGACTGCGGGAAACGGAGCGCGGTTGACATGGACGTCGAGAACCGACAGGAAGATACTGAGCTGGGTGGCCTTTTCACCAAGCTCATCGCCAGAATAGGGCGTGACCTGAACAACGGTCCCATCGGCGGGCGCCAGGATCAACCCCTCTCCCCTCGGGATCTCGCGTGGGGGATCCCGGAAAAAGAGGGCGACAGCAACGGCCAATACGAGCGCAGCTAACGCCGCCGCCTGCCACCCCAAGGCCCACAACATCACTGCCAGGCCAAGGGGTGGAAGAATAAAGATCCACCCCTCCCGAGCGATCGGCATCATCGGCCACACGCTGAACAGGAGGACGTTTGGTCAGTAGATACAGCCATTTATACCACGGTCATTGGTGGCGCGCAAGAGAAATGAGGTAGGTGTAGGGTTACATCAGAAGCCGCTTGACCAGCTCGGGGACCAGACTCAACGCCTGATCCAGCTTTTCAGGGTCCTTTCCACCCGCCTCGGCCAAATCTGCTCGGCCCCCACCGCTCCCGCCGGTGATGGCTGCCACCTCTTTGACGAGTTTCCCGGCCTGTAGCCGCGAGGTGAGGTCAGGCGTGACCATCGCCACCCAACTCACCCGTCGATCCGAGGACGATCCCAAGACAACGACCCCGCTGCCGATCTTGTCTTTCAGCCGGTCGGCCAGTTCCCGGAGCGCCCGCTGGTCAAATCCCTCGGCCCGCCCTGCCACGACCGTGACACCGGAGACGTCCTTGGCCTTCTTGAGGAGTTCCTCTGCGATTCCCGCCCCAAGCCTCGCTCTGAGCTGCTGAACCTCCCGCTCGAGCGCGCGGGTCGAGTCAAAGAGGCGGTCGACCTTTTCCGGAACGTCCATGGGTTTGGTCTTCAACCGATCAGCAGATTCGTGGAGCACTTCCTCTTCGTGCTTGAGGTGCTGAAACGCGCCAGGTCCCGTCAACGCTTCGATGCGACGTATTCCGGCGGCGATCCCGGTCTCATGAGCGATCTTAAACAGGCCGATCTCCCCAGTCGCCTTGGTGTGTGTCCCGCCACAGAGCTCGATGCTGAAATCGGGGACGCTCACCACCCGCACGTCGTCACCGTACTTATCCCCGAAGAAGGCCAGGGCACCCTTTGCCAGCGCGTCCTCCAACCTCATCTCTTCGACGAGAACCGGCAGGTTGGCCCAGAGTGTGTCATTAACCAAGGCCTCGATCCGATCCACCTCTATACTGCTCAACGGCCCGTAATGGCGGAAGTCGAAGCGCAAGCGATCCGGGGCGACCAGGGAACCCTCTTGGCGCACATGATCCCCCAGGATCTGCCGCAAGGCGGCATGGACAAGATGGGTCGCGGTGTGGTTCTTGATCGTTGTGTTTCGCCGATCGCCGTCAACCCTTGCGAGAACGCGTTGTCCATTCCGAAGCTCTCCCCGCTTCACGCGGACCCGATGAATGATCAATCCCGGAAGAGGGCGTTTGGCGTCCAAGACCTCCGCAAGGACGCTATCGCCCCTGATGAAGCCGGTATCCCCGACCTGTCCCCCCGCCTCCGCATAGAAGGGTGTCGCATCAAGGACGACCTCCCCCTCCTGCCCCGCGTCGATTCGCTCGACCGGCGCTCCGTCAGACAAGACCGCGGCGACCGTCGCCTCGGCCTCCAAGCGATCGTATCCCAGAAAGGTCGTGCGGGTCGCCTTGGCAAGCTCACGATAGGCCGCCGCGACCCCTTGCACTTCCCCGAATGCCTTGAGATGCGCGCGCGACTTCTCCTGCTGATTCTTCAGCTCCACATCGAAGCCGCCCCAATCGCACTCGACCGATTGCTCGATGGCGATCTCGTCGATCAAGTCCCGCGGCAGCCCGTAGGTATCGTACAGCTCGAAGAGCTTCTGTCCCGGCAGAATGGCGCGCTCCGTCTTCTGCGCTTTGACCCTCTGGATCAGGTCATGAAGTCGGGGCAGCGCCTCACGAAGCAAGTGGCCGAACCGGTCCTCCTCGATCCTGGCGAGGCGGGCGATGTGCGCCCGGCTCCCTTCCAGCTCGGGATACGCGTCGGTCATCACATCGATCACCTTATCGGTCACTGTCGCCAGGAACGGTTCATCAAGCCCCAGGAGCCGACCGTGGCGCAAACCGCGTCGCAGGATCCGGCGAAGAACGTAGCCCCGGCCCTCGTTGTTCGGCAGGACGCCATCGGCCAAGAGGAAGGTCACCGCCCTGGCGTGGTCGGCGATCACCCGCATCGACACATCGTGCTTTTCGTCGTAGCCATACGCCTTGCGCGACAATCCCTCCACCGCGGCGATCAGCGGCCGGATCAGGTCAGTCTCAAAATTGCTCCTGACCCCTTGGCAAACCGCCGCGATCCGCTCCAGCCCCGCCCCGGTATCGATGCTCGGTTTAGGGAGAGGGGCGAGCGTCCCTGAGGCGTCGCGGTTGTATTGCATGAAGACCAGGTTCCAGAGCTCCAGGTAGCGATCGCACCCGCACTCGATACTACAGGTCGGCCGACCGCAGCCGATCGTTGGCCCCTGGTCAATGATCAGCTCGGAGCAGGGCCCGCATGGGCCGGTGTCGCCCATGGCCCAGAAGTTGTCCTTCTCGCCCAGGCGGACGATCCGACCTTCTGGCAGGCCGGCAACCTTCTGCCACAACTTGAATGCTTCATCGTCGTCCTTGTAGATCGTTGCCCACAAGCGGTCTTCGGGCAACCCGACTTCCCGGGTCAAAAACTCCCAGCCAAATTCGATCGCGCCCTCTTTAAAATAGTCCCCGAAGGAGAAGTTGCCGAGCATCTCGAAAAACGTGTGATGGCGTGCGGTCCGCCCGACGTTCTCCAGATCGTTATGTTTGCCGCTAACCCGCAAACACTTCTGGACCGTCGTTGCACGGCGGTAGGGGCGCGGATCGGTCCCCAGGAACACGCCTTTGAACTGCACCATCCCGGCGTTGGTAAAAAGGAGCGTCGGATCATCGACCGGGACCAGCGAGGAGCTGGGAACCAGCGTATGCCCGTTCCGTTCAAAGAAGCGCAAGAAGCGCTCTCGTGTTTCCCCGCCTGTCAGCCGCCGCATTCGTGGCCTCCATGGGCCTGACGGCCCTCGCCGAGCAGCCGCCAGATCACCTGAGTCGAGAATCCCCTTCTCTGGAGGAACCGCGCGACCCGACCCGTCCGGGATGCCGCTGGAAGGTGCCGTAGCGCGGAGACTTTGGCAGCAATGGCGCGGCGCGCTGCCGCCTCTTCTCCATCCTCGTACAGCTCCCTCAGCACCTCACGCACAAGATGCTCCTCTACTCCCTTTGAATCGAGCTCCTGCCGCAGGCGATACGGACCCATCGGCTTGGCTCGGAGGCGGCTCCTCGCCCAGATGGTCGCGAACCGCCGGTCGTCCAGGTGCCCCTGCTCTTTCAGGTGATCGAGCGCCGACTCGAGCTCGGCCTGAGCAAATCCCCTCGCCGCCAACAAACGGGACAGTTCGAATCGTGTTCGATCCCGCGCCGTGAGTAGAGCCACAGCCGCCTGGTAGGCGGACCTCGGGGAACTGCGCCTCACAGACGGCGGCCGCCCAGAAGGCTGCCCTTCCGGTCTGCGGCCCAGGGCTGGTCTCCTGCGGTCTCGATTCCCCGAACCTTGAGGGCGAAGTCGTTGGGGTTGCTGCTCCACCGGAGCGCCTCCTCATAGCTGACGAGGCCACGCTGATAGAGGCTCATGAGCGATTGGTCGAAGGTCTGCATCCCGTATTCCGACCCGCCAGCCCCGATCACTTCAGGGATCTTTCGGGTCTTGTCGGCATCCGCGATACATTCCCGGATGGTGGCGGTCGCCACCATGACCTCGACCGCCGGCACTCGTCCGTTGCCGTCAGCGCGGGGGATCAGGCGCATCGAGATGATTCCACGAAGCACCGACGCCAACTGCAGTCGGATCTGCTTCTGCTGATAGGGCGGAAAGATCGAGATAATGCGATTGATCGTCTCAGCGGCGTCGATGGTATGCAACGTGCTCATGACCAAGTGGCCAGTCTCCGCAGCCACGATGGCAGTGTTCACCGTGTCGAAGTCGCGCATCTCTCCCACCAGAATGACATCCGGGTCTTGTCGGAGCGCGCTGCGCAGGGCTTCGGTGAAGGATCTGGTGTCAACCCCGACCTCCCGCTGATTGATGAGACACCGCTTATCCTTGTGAAGGAACTCGATCGGGTCTTCGATCGTCAGGATGTGGCCGCTGCCGTTATTGTTGACATGATCGATCATGGCCGCAAGGGTGGTGGATTTCCCGCTCCCCGCCGTGCCTGTGACTAACACCATTCCCCGAGGCTCCATCGCCAGCGTGCAGATGATCGGCGGAAGATTAAGCTGTTCGGCGGTCTGGACCTCCAGAGGGATCACGCGGAACGTGATCCCGAGTGTCCCCTGCTGCTGAAACAGGTTGGCTCGGAACCGTCCCAACCCCTGAACGCCGTAGGCCAGGTCCAGTTCGGGGTGTTCGGCAAAATGCTGCCGGTGCCGTTCGGTCGTCACGAGGGCGACGATGGAGTCCAGGTCCGTTCGGTTGAGGCGGGGCCGCTCCTGCAAAGGGACGAGTGTGTGATCGATTCGAAGGACCGGCGGTACTCCGACCTTCAGGTGCAGGTCCGAGGCTTGTCGTTGGACAGCTAACTTCAGCAGCTCATGCAGATCTACAGGCATTTCTGACACCGCTATCTCCCTGAGAGATAGTACCATCCAGTCCCTGAGGTGTCAACGCGGGTCCGACGCCGCCTCTGCTAGGCCAGCGCCTGTCATCCCCAGGGCGGCACGCAACTTCCCTTCGATTTCGTTCGTAAGCGCAGGGTGTTCCTGGAGGAAGCGCTTGGCGTTCTCACGCCCCTGGCCGATCCTGTCGCCGGCATAGGAGAACCAGGATCCGCTCTTCTCGATGATCTTGTGCTCGACCCCAAGGTCTACCAGGCTGCCGATTCGCGAGATCCCCTCACCGTAGATGATGTCGAATTCCGCCTCTTTAAAGGGCGGCGCGACCTTATTCTTCACCACCTTGACCTTGACGCGAGAACCGATGATCTCGTCGCCCTCTTTGATGCTCGAAATCCTCCTGATATCGAGCCGGACCGACGCGTAGAACTTCAAGGCTCGGCCACCGGTGGTCGTTTCGGGATTCCCGAACATAACGCCGATCTTCTCGCGAAGTTGGTTGATAAAGATGACGCATGTCTTGGACTTGCTGATGGCCGCCGTCAATTTCCGGAGTGCCTGCGACATCAGGCGGGCCTGCAGCCCCATCGTCGGTTCTCCCATCTCGCCGTCGATCTCGGCGCGGGGCACCAAGGCGGCAACCGAGTCAATCACCACCACATCGATAGCCCCGCTGCGGACCAAGACCTCGGTGATCTCGAGCGCCTGCTCCCCGGTATCAGGCTGGGAGATCAGCAGGTCTTCGATGTTCGCACCGAGTGACCTGGCATAGGCGGGGTCCAGCGCGTGCTCGGCATCCACGAAAGCAGCAGAACCACCTACCCTCTGCGCCTCGGCTATGATATGCAGAGCCAGGGTCGTCTTCCCTGAAGACTCTGGACCGAAGATTTCGATGACCCGGCCACGCGGCACCCCACCCACTCCAAGCGCAGCGTCGAGTTCAAGCGAGCCCGTGGAAATAGCAGCAATCGGTAACAGGGCGCCCGAACTCCCCATCTTCATGATCGAGCCCTTGCCATACATTTTTTCGATCTGGGCGATGGCCAGGTCAAGCGCGCGTTCCCGTTCTCTTCGATCTCCCCGTTCCGTCGTCTTCTCCGTCATGACTCGCCCTCCCTGGCCCGCAAAGCCTCTATTGACGGGCCGTTATTGTTTCCGACAACCCTATGCGATTTCAAGGGGGTTGTCAATAGCGCAAGGCTCTTTGGTAGCCACTCCCTCTTCTCTCCTCTGCACCCGGTCTCGACCTTTCCAGCAGACTTCCGCAGACCGTCCCGAAAATCATACGCCCCGTATCTGATAGG
>CAZCMC010000019.1:9383-15360 GCA_964499665.1 uncultured bacterium
TTCCAGCAGACTTCCGCAGACCGTCCCGAAAATCATACGCCCCGTATCTGATAGGGATCAGACTTGGCGATTTTCATTGGGAACTTCGGTCTTCGGGAGCACGCTGTAATTCCTCATCAGAACGTGACATTGGACCCCTCCCTTCTGACACAGGATGAGAAATCAACCAATTGGTACGGATTGTGCTCGGTTAGCGCCCATCGGTTAGTGCATAGATCGTACCGCCCATAGTGCAGGTGGGGAGGTAGGAAATGAGCGAGATGGGCAATGGATTCGAATCCGTTGATGGTACGGAGCACGCCTTCATTACGGGCGATATTTCTCTCTCTCATGCCCCGCCCTCGCTCGCCTATAGAATGAGGATTGACTGGACGTGATCTGGGAGGGCTTTTCGCTTGACAATCGCCTGAAATGAGGTTAACAGAAAAGGCATCCCCCGCCGGTCGGCACCGGTTTGCAGTAGCATTTCAGGTCGTCCTTCCTCGGCTCGGTCGCCGGAGCAGTCCCATGACCCTTCGAGCGGTTCATGAAAGGTATCTTCGCATCGGCCTTCGGGACTCACTCGCCCTCGTTCTCATGTTAGCTCTCGCCCTCCTCCTTGGCATGCTGATTGCCAGCATCGCCGGCTGGGGGCAGCATAGGGCTGTCCTCGGCATCATCGCTCTCATCGCTCTTGCAATGCTCGCCATCTTCCTTGAACCAGCCAATCGGCCCACGGTCGGTATGGCAAAGACCGACTCCCGATCGGGGGAGCTGCGAGGATCTGAGGTATCCGCTGTGCTACTGGACATATCGCGGGCTGTCTCATCCACACTCAACCTGAAGGAGCTTTTGAGGCTCCTGACTCAACGGACTGCTGCCGCGTGTGGCGCTGACGTTTGCTCGATCTTCCTGTGGGATCCGTCAGGAGATCGGGTCGTACCGATGATATCTCAGACAGCATCAGGTGAGCAGCTTGAGGGGCTATGGGAACAGTTCAAGCGCCTCGGCAACCTCACGGGGGATCAGATACCTCCGCTCATCGCCACGATTGAGGGCCGCACTCCTATTGTCCTGAATGACCCGGCCACCAGCCCCCTGGTCCCGCGCCAATGGGTTGAAATGTTCCGTTTGAAGGCGGTCCTGTCCGTCCCTCTCATCCGCCAGGATAGGGTGATCGGGGGATTTATCCTGCATCAGATGACGGAAGGGAAGGGTTTCTCCGACGAACAGGTCTTTTTGGCCAGCACGATCGCCAGCCAAGTGGCCCTGGCCATTGAGAACGCCAAGCTGTTTCAGGCGACACAGGAGCGACTGCGCGAAAGCGAAACGCTGCTGGCGGTGAGCCAGTCGGTGAGCTCCACGCTGGATCTGAAGGAGACACTCCAGCGCGTGGCTCGGGAAGCCGCCATCGCGGCCGAGGCCGATAGCTCGGGCGCCTACCTCTTGGATCCGACTCAGGGGGTCATCCGCCCCTTCGCAAGCCATAATCTCCCGGATTGGGTGTCGGAGCCCTTCCAGCGGACCCCTCTTTCCCTTCGAGGCTTCCCGCTTGTACAGGAAGCCTTCGATCGAAGGGCTCCCGTGTACTCAAGGGACGTACCGACCGACCCACGTTGTGCGCACCCGGCGATCCGTCGCCTTGGATTCAAATCGTGTCTCGTCGCCCCCATGATTGCGAAGGAGAAGTTCATCGGGGTCCTTTTCCTGGTGTGGTGGCACAAGTCCCATACCTTCACCCCCGAGCAGCTTCGGCTGATGGACGGCGTCGCCCGCCAGGCCGCCATGGCCATCGACAACGCCTCCGCCTACCACGAGATCGAGGAGCTGAACATCGGCCTCGAAGAGAAGATCGCCAAACGGACCCGTGAGCTGTCGGAGATCAACAAGGCGCTAGAGGAGTCCCATCGGAAGCTCCAAGAGCTCGATCGGGCAAAATCCGATTTCTTGCTCAATGTCTCCCATGAGCTTCGTACTCCGTTAACGGCCATCAAGGGATCTGTTGACAATCTACTGGATGGGATCACCGGTCATCTGAGTGAGCCTCAACGGAGGTACCTCATCAGGATTGAAGCAAATGCTGATCGGTTGGTCCGGCTGATTAATGACCTGCTCGACCTGGCCGGAATCGAGGAGGGAAGAGTTCAGGTGACCCCGACCCTTTTTTCCTTGGCGGGCCTCGCTGGCGAGCTTTTGGACTCGCTTCGGCCGATTGCTGGGGGGAAGAGCCTTGAACTTCGTCTCACCGGCCGGCAAGATCCGCTACTGGTCCATGCGGACCGAGACAAGGTCGGGCAGGTGCTGATGAACCTCATCGGAAACGCGATCAAGTTCACGCCCTCGGGAGGAAGTGTTGAGGTCGAGTTGACCGGCGAGGAAGAGGAACTCGCCGCTGTTCGCATTACTGACACCGGCGATGGGATTCCGCCGGAGGAACTCCCCAGGATCTTCGACAAGTTCTACCAGGTTCAGCTCGGCTTGGAGGCGAAGGCGAAGGGGACCGGGCTGGGGCTTTCCATCGCAAAGGGTCTTGTCGAGCTCCAGGGAGGACGTATCTGGGCCGAGAGCCAGGTTGGTCACGGGAGTACCTTCTTTTTCACCTTGCCACGGCGACCGCTGGCGGAGCTTCGTGACACAGGTGTCCTCGATGGAAGTGGGGACGACCGATGACCGCCTACCGGGCGAAGATCCTCATTGTAGATGACGACCCGGACATCCGGGAGGTGATTCGGGATCGGCTGAAGGCCATGAGGTTCGAGGTCATGGAGGCTTCGGACGGCATTGAAGCCCTGGCGAAACTGCGAGAGGACGCACCGTCGATCACGCTCCTCGACCTTCAGATGCCGAAGAAGGGGGGCCTGGAGGTGCTGAAGGAGGCCCGCGAGGAGGGGTTGGAGACGACAGCGATCGTCATTACCGCATACGGCACCATCGACAAGGCCGTAGAGGCGATGCGAGCTGGCGCGTACGACTTTCTCACAAAGCCGTTCAGTCCGGGGCTCCTTGAAGTGGTCATCGGGAAGGCGCTGGAGCGGGAGGGATTGAGGCGGGAAAACCTCCTGTTGTCAGCGGAGGTGAAGGGAAAGGATCGGCCGATCATCGGCCACAGTCCGCTGATCCGGAGCGCTGTCGAGCTGGTCAAGCGGGCCGCGGCCAGCCACTCAACTATTCTGCTGCTGGGGGAGACCGGGACCGGCAAGGAAGTGTTCGCCAGGGCGATTCACCAATGGAGTCCTAGGCGAGACAAACCGTTCGTTGTGGTGAACTGCGTGGCGTTATCCGAAGAGCTGCTAGAGAGTGAGCTCTTCGGGCACGAGCGAGGCGCGTTCACAGGCGCGCACCGAATGAAACAGGGGAGGCTGGAACTGGCGGATGGGGGGACCGCTTTCCTCGACGAGATCGGGGACCTCAAGCCACGCCTTCAGGCAAAACTGCTCCGCGTCCTTCAAGAGCACGAGTTTGACCGGGTCGGCGGGACGAAGCCGATCCGGGTCGATCTCCGTTTTGTAGCCGCCACAAACCGCCGCCTCGACAAGGCGATGAGGGAAGGGTTGTTCCGTGAGGATCTTTTCTTTCGACTCAGCGTCGTCACTGTCCCGCTCCCGCCCCTCCGGGACCGCCCTGAGGATATCGTCCCTCTGGTGAATCACTTCCTTGCCCGCCTGTGCGGTGAGATGGGCAAACGGATCAAGGAGATCACGCCTGAGGGATGGGAGTTGCTGAAGCGATACCGCTGGCCAGGCAATGTCCGAGAGCTCGCGAATATCATCGAGCGAGCCGTGGTCCTTAGCGAAGAAGATCGGATCACGTCGGACGATCTGCCGCTGGGTGGGATAACCGGCTCAAGCGGGCTAGCCGCGTTGGAGGCGCCTGCCAACTTCCACGAGGCCGTGGTTGTGTACAAGCGGCAGATCATCCGCGAGGCGCTGCACCGGTTTGGCGGAAATCAATCGAGGGCGGCGGGCGCACTCGGCCTTCAGCGGAGCTACCTCTCCCGCCTGATCAAGGAATTGCAGGTACGCGAGAAGAGCTGATCCCCGTCCCCCGTGATGCGGCGGATCGAGACGCTACCAATTTGCGGTCGCTGGATCGATACGCGATTCGAACTCGGAAATGTGCCCCGACCGGGAACGCCTCTCTTAATGGTGTGCCCTCGCACTGCCTGCCCGTTCTGAAGGACATCCACGCTACAGACCGTGTCCTCCCCAACATACGTCACAACCCGCTAAGGCCTGAACTCACCCGGTTCAGAACCATGAGGGGCTTCTAGGGGGATCAGCAGTTCTCGTGTTGAATTCGTCTAACTTTGAGACTTGGAAGAGATACAGAACACGAGACCTGAGCCTGCTTGCCGTGGTAGCCGACCCTTGCACTACATCGTCCAGACCATGAATGTATCGTTACATCGAGTAAGGGTCTATGGTTCTCTGCCCAATGACACTGTAGAGTAAACGTTTACGACCCTGAAATTTCTGGAAGTGGTACCTCACCTGAGCTTCTTCGAATCCGAGCGCTCCAATGAATCTCTTGATGACCTCAGGGGACAAAACCCACCACGTCTCCTTAGGTTTACAACGCCGAAATTCTGGCAAAAACACCAGACGTGGCCCCACAAACTTGCTGAGAAGTTGCAGGGGAAAATGCCATCTGCGAACAGGCTCAGTGATAATAACCATCTCCTTGGTAAGCCTCAGTGCGTTCTGAAGAGCATGGAACGGATCTCGAACATGGAGTAAAATACAACCAAATGTCGAGATATCGACCATACCAATCTCCTCGGGAATGTCGTACACCTCACCGTAGACCACTCTTGCGTGCGACCTGTAAGCTCTGTGACATAACCAGAAGGAATTGTTGATCCTCCTTATGTGGGCTTTTCGGCTCAACATGAACTGCCTGTAGTCGTACCCTGAGAATGGCACGATGTCCCATGCCTGGTTCTCTGAGAGGTCGTAGGCAACCACCTCAGCGCCCTGACTTTCCATGTAGAAGCAAAGAAACCCACTCGCCGTACCTATCTCTAACACGCGTTTCCCTTTGAAATCAACAGCGCCCAAGTATTGACGGACGCCCTTGCGAAGGTCCCATTCGCCCTCGACGTACCCGTAGCCGGGAATATCCATGGTATGGTAAAAATAGCATTCGCTAAGATCTGTTACTATCCTTGGCGTTGCATAGATATCATTGCTGGACATGTCTTCCCGACCTCTCACCGCGGCTCCTCCTCATACATCATCTGTCGGGTTCACGGTGTTCCTCTACTCGGGTCAAGCCCGACCTCATAGGATTCAATATCCAAGAATCGCTTTTTCATCCGGGCGTGCTTCAACTGAAGGACTTTCTCGACAATTGCTCGGGTTCCTCAGAAGCTATCCCTACCTCCCCGACATGTCAGGTGGACCACCGTTTTGATTGGCGGGAGCGCATGGGACCATTGCTCTGTAATCAACCGAATTGCCTCGATCTCGCTACGGCAGCGCAGCAATCCCCTCAATCTCGATCATCGCGCCCTCCGCCTCGTGGTAGAGGCCCTTGACCTCGATCAATGACATCGCCGGATAATGACGGCCAAAGTAGTCCCGGTAGACCTGACCGATCGCCTTCCCCTTGGCCTTGTAGTCTTCCCGATCGAGGATAAAGATGGTCAGCTTGACGACATCTTGAAGGGTGCCGCCCCGATCCTCTACAATGGTCTTCAAGTTCTCGCAGACTTGCCGGAACTGGGCCACGATATCGCCGCGCCCTACGATGCTGCCCTGCTTGTCAAAGGCAACTTCCCCCGATAGGAAAAGCAGCCTGCCTCCCTTGACCTCAAATCCATGAGAGTAGCCTATCGCCTTTGCGAGTCCTGGAGGATTCACCACGATCCTTTCCATAGCCTCTCCCTTTTTTGAGATTGCGGAGCCTGTCCTGAGTTACGTCGAAGGGCCTGTCACTTCGGCAGGCTCAGTGCGCAGCCTGAGCGAGTCGAAGCCTGTCCTGAGTTACGTCGAAGGGC
>CAZCMC010000020.1:0-14782 GCA_964499665.1 uncultured bacterium
TCCTCGATATTCCCAAGGACCTTCTCGAAACTCTTGTCCCTGGGCGCAACGAAGACCACCGGCATCTCGTCGGTGATCAGCGCGATGGGGCCGTGCTTCATCTCGCCGGCCGGGTAGCCCTCCGCGTGGATGTAAGAGATCTCCTTCAGCTTCAGGGCGCCTTCGAGCGCAATCGGGTAGTTGATGCCCCGACCCAGGTAGAGGAAATTGGAGGCGGCGTAGAAGCGCGAGGCCAGTTGATCGAGCTCGGAATCGAGACGGAGGACCTGCTCCATCTGCTGTGGCAGGCGGACCAGCTCGCTGAGGAGTTCTTGCGATCTGGCAGCATCGATCCGGCCCCTGGCCCGGCCCAGGGCGAGGGCCAGCAGGTACAGCGCGGCCAATTGCGAGGTGAAGGCCTTGGTCGAGGCGACGCCGATCTCGGGGCCGGCGTGGGTGTAGAGGACACCGTCGCTTTCGCGGCTCAGCGTGGAGCCCACCACATTGCAGATGGCGAGGGACTTGCAACCATGGCGACGGGCTTCCCGCAGGGATACAAGTGTGTCCAGGGTCTCGCCGGATTGGCTGATCGTTAGAACCAGCGTTTCCTCGTCCAGGATCGGGTCGCGGTACCGGAACTCGGATCCATAGTCCACCTCGACCGGAATACGGACCAGCTCCTCGAGGAGGAATTTGCCGATCAACCCCGCGTGCCACGAGGTCCCACAGGCGACCAGGACGATCCGCTTGATCGTCGCCAGCGCTCCCTCGATCGACTCCAGCCCTTCCAGGTAGAGCTGTCCGGTCTCCATCGAGAAGCGCCCGCGGATGGTGTCGCGGAGCGCCCGCGGTTGCTCGTAGATCTCCTTCAGCATGAAGTGCCTGTACCCCCCCTTCTCCGCCATGATCGGAGTCCAGAGGATCTTCTGAACCTGCTTCTGCACCGGCTCCCCGGCTAAGGTGGTGACGCTCACGCCATCAGGCGAAAGCGTGACAACCTCCTCGTCGTCCAGGAACAGGACATTGCGGGTGTGGGAGAGGATGGCGGGCACGTCCGAGGCGATGAAAAACTCACCATCCCCCAGCCCCACCACCAGGGGGCTCCCGTTTCTCGCCGCAACCAGCCGGTGCGGATCGCCCCTCCAGATGATGCCGAGGGCATAAGAGCCGACGAGGCTCGAGAGCGCCCGGCGCACGGCGATCTCCAGGTCCGCCGTTTCCTGAAGCTGCTTCTCGATCAGATGGGCGAGCACTTCGGTGTCGGTTTCCGACTTAAAGTGGTGCCCTTCCTGCTGGAGCTTCTCTTTGAGGGCGAGATAGTTCTCGATGATGCCATTGTGGACCACAACGACATCGCCGGTGCAATCGCTGTGGGGATGAGCATTCTCTTCGGTGGGACGGCCATGCGTCGCCCAGCGGGTGTGCCCGAGGCCGACCTCTCCGGAGAGGTCCCGCCCCCAGAGCGCGTGCTCCAACTCCTTGATCTTTCCGACGCTGCGATAGATGACCACACGGTCAGGTTTCAGGATGGCCAGGCCGGCCGAATCGTAGCCGCGGTACTCCAGCCGCTTCAGCCCCTCCAGGAGGACCGGCACCACCTTCTTATGGCCGACATACCCCACGATCCCGCACATCGCCTTACCTCTTCTGTTGTTGCTTGGCCCGCACCGCTGCGGCACGGCCGGGTTTATTGACCTGCTGCGCCCGACCGAACGCCAGCGCGTCGGCCGGCACGTCCTCGGTGATGGTGGACCCCGCGGCGATAATGGCGCCTCTCCCGATCGAAACCGGCGCCACAAGGTTGGTGTTGCTGCCGATAAAGACGTCGTCTTCGATCACGGTCCGGTGCTTGGCGAACCCGTCGTAGTTACAGGTGATCGTGCCGGCCCCGACATTCACCTTTTCCCCCATACTCGTGTCCCCGATGTAGGTCAGGTGCGGGACTTTGGAGCCCTCTCCGATCACCGATTGTTTGACCTCCACGAAGTTGCCGACTTTGACCTTCGACCGAAGTTTCGACTGCGGCCGCAGGTGCGCGTAGGGCCCGACCTGACAGCCATCGCCGATCTCGCTCTCCTGGATAAGGCAGCCATCCAGGATGACGGTGCCGTCGCCGATCTTTGCATCGCGGATCCGGCAGCCTGAGTGGATCGTTGTCCCATCCCCGATCGCGGTCCGTCCTTCGAGGGTGACGTTGGGGTAGAGGATCGAATCCGGGCCGACGCTGACGAGGGGCCCGACATAGGCGCTCTCCGGATCGAGGAGTGTGACCCCCTCGGCGAGGAGCCGCGCCGCGGCTTTGCGCCAGAGCAGGCGATGGACCTCGGCCAGATCGGCGCGGGAGTTAATCCCTCGCGCCTCATCCGGGTCGGCCGTGCGATAGGCCTGCACGCGCCCGCCGCGCTCCCGGAGCAGGGCGACCACATCCGGCAGGTAGAGTTCGCCCTTGACCGAGGATGGTCGGAGGGCTTGCAGGGCCTCGATAAGGGGGGCCGCAGCAAAGCAATAGACGCCGGCGTTGATTTCGCGGATCTCACGCTCCTGTGGCGTGGCCTCCGGCTCTTCGACGATTCGAAGCAGTTCCTTTCGTTCGTCCCGTACCACCCGGCCGTAGCTCGTGGGTTCGGGTACCTCTGCGGTCAGGATGGTAGCCTCCACCCTAGCCCGTCGGTGGGCTTCCAGTAGCCCTTCTAGGGTCTTGGACGTCATCAGCGGGGTGTCACCCGACAGAACCAGGAGATCGCCATCAAAGCCGGAGAGTGCTTGCCCCGTCTGCAGAAGCGCGTGGCCTGTACCCTGTTGCTCTCGTTGCAGGACGAACTCGATCGCCTCGCCCGCAAGCGCCTCTCGCACACGCTCGGCCTGGTATCCGACGACCACCAGCGTTCGCTTCGCCCGTAGGGTGCGACACGCCTCCAGTACATACGCGATCATCGGCAGGCCTGCCACCTGATGCGCCACCTTGGGCAGTTTCGAGCGCATCCTGGTTCCCTGGCCGGCGGCCAGGATGACTGTACACAGTTCGTTCATCGGTCTCCCAGGTTCGACACCCTCATCTCAGCTTTCAGGACGACACATGGCATACGTCCCAACAGAGTGTAACATACCTTTTTCTGAAGGCAAAAGCGATTCCCGGCGCCTGGGACTGTCATCTGGTAAGAAGCATCACGCCTTCTTCCGGATCGATTTCGACCTTGAACTGGTTCAGGAAGCTCAGGCCAAGGATGCCGCCGACAACAGGAGGGAATCCCGGAACATCATGGATGACCGCGTCCACACTTCTGGCCTCCGCCCCGCCGACCTGGATCAGGTCTACTGTGATGAGGGGCGCCTCAATAGTTCCCGAGGCGGTAGTCAGCTTCACCATGGTCAAGACTGGACTCGAGGCGAGACCAAGGCGGTCCGCCGTGACCTTGGTCAGGACGCAGTAGGTTGCTCCGGTATCGACAAGGAACAGTGTCTCCACCTGCCCATTCACCTGACCCCGGACATAGAACGCCCCACCTTGCTGTATGATCGGAACACCGACGGCGGTGGGCGCCGAGGCGCGGGGCGCAGGACCGGCCATCACCACCCAGACCCTGTTCAGGCGACCGGCCTGCACGAGGATCAGGCGTTTGTCATCAGGGAAGCCTTGCTTGCTGACAGTCAGGCGGTAGTTGCCCGGGGAAACATCACGAAAGGCGAAGCGGCCCGCAGCGTCGCTGGTCACGCTCCCGATACCCTCCAGGGCCACCACGGCGCCTTCCAGCAGTACCCTGTTGCTGGAGAGGACCAAACCCGTGAGTGTCTCGCTCGCTTCCGCGCCGGTTGCGTGGATGAGGCAGAGTGCGGAAACGAGCAGCCCTGCGGCCAGTGCCACGGTCGATCTTCCGGCAGGCGCACGCCTTCTCACAGGGCTGCCTTCCGTACCCCGAGGGTGCGCAGCGCAGCGGAGATGATGAAAAGAGAGCCGGTGACGACAATGACATCCTGGGGTTCAGCCACCGCCCTGGCCAGTGTGATCGCCTCCGGCACGTCCTCTAAGATTTCGAGCTTCGCACAGAAACGTTCGGCCTCCACCAGCCCCCGCGGGTCGGCGGCGCGGTCGCTCTCCGGACGGGTGAGGATGACGCGCCTCGCCAGGGGCCCCAACTCCTGTAACATCGCGATCCAGTCTTTATCCTTCAGCACGCCAAACACCAGGATCAGGCGACCGGCGAACTGCTGCTCCTCGAGGAAGCCCCGCAGGGCCTTGGCGCCCGCCGGGTTGTGAGCCGCATCCAGGATGACGAGTGGATGGCCTGGAAAGAGCTGCAGCCTTCCGGGCCATCGGGTGAGGCGAAGCCCCTCCCGGATCGAACCCTCCGGGATGTGGGCGCCTCGGGCTCGGAGCAGCCGCGCGGCGGCGATGGCCGTCGCCGCGTTGGTCACCTGATGCCGGCCGAGCAGGCGGATCGTGAATTCACCTGTCGGTTCCCCGGCCTGGGCGAGGATGAAGTGTTGCTCCGACAGGTCGGACCGGCTGATCTGCCAGTCGCATGCAGCGCGGAGATCGAGGAGGGTCGCGCCCTGAGCCCGGCACGCCCCGGCGATGACGGCCAAGGCCTCGGGGGAATCGGCGGCCGTGACGACGTGACTTCCCTTTCTCACGATCCCCGCCTTCTCCGCGGCGATGGCGCCCAGGGTTCGCCCCAGATACTCCTGATGCTCCAAGGCGATGTTCGTGATGACCGATACCTCGGGATCGAGGATGTTGGTGGCGTCGAACCGGCCGCCCAGTCCCACTTCGATGACTGCGAAGTCAACCTTGGTCCGCGCGAAGTGCAGAAAGGCGAGCGCCGTCGTGACTTCGAAGAAGGTGGGGTGCGAAGAGGTGCGGGGTGTGGGGTCCAGGGGGGAAGGCAACGGGAAGAGCGTTGCGACGATAGAACGGAGTTCGTCGGTGAGGCGGGCGACCTCAATGGAGGAGATACCCTGCCCATCAACCCGGATCCGTTCAGTGAAGTCCAGCAGATGCGGGGAGGTATACAACCCGATCCTGTAGCCCGCAGCCTGCAGGATCGACGCGAGAAAGGCGGCGGTGGACCCTTTGCCATTGGTCCCGCCGATCAGGATGGAGGGAAAACGACGGTGTGGATCCCCAACTGCCTGCAGGAGTCGAGCGATGCTCTCAAGGCCCAGCTTCACGCCGAAACGCTGGAGCCCATAGAGATAGGCAATCGCCTCTGGATATGTCACGAAAACCCCGCGGGAGTCATCCGGTTCGGGGTCGCCCGGCGAATGGGCCCGCAATGAATCTGGGATGGCATACTGCTCTCCGGAAAATGGAGCTACTTGGCGCAGCGGAACCCAAGGTCATTGGCGCGCCGGTAGATGTGGCCGGCTGCGGTCCGGCGGCTGGTCCGGGCTTGCCACGGCGGGTGGTACCAACTGCCGCCACGCTCGACCCGACTACCCCTGGCGTTGGGGTCCTCACGACCGTCGGATGGATCATACGGATACGGCTTGTACAGGGACGACGTCCATTCCCAGACATTGCCGGCCATATCCATCACGCCGTAAGGCGATGCCCCCTTGGGAAAGCTCCCCACGGCAGTGGTCCCGGCCGTGTAACCGACGTTCGCCCGTTCAGGCTCGAAGCTGTTGCCCCAAGGGTAGCGTCGGCCATCGGTGCCGCGAGCGGCCTTTTCCCACTCTGGCTCGGTCGGCAGGCGCTTGCCGACCCATCGGCAGTACGTCATCGCCTGCTGCCAGCTCACGATCGTCGCCGGCAGGTTAGCCTTCGTCGTGTCGTCATACCTCTGCGTGACCAGCCGGGTGCAGGAGCCCGCCTCGATGCAGCGGAGGTAGCGGGCGCTCGTTACCTCGAACTTGTCAATCGAGAATGCCCCGACGAAGACCTTTGAGGCCGGCTTCTCATTGGCATCGGCATCCGGATCGTTGGAGCCCATCAAGAACTCGCCCGCCGGGACCGCAATCATCTCGACGTCGTCTTTCGCAACGGTCGCGTCTGCGGCGAGGGCGAGACCCGAGAGGGCAAATGACCCGCTGCAGAGGATCGCGAGCCCCAGCAGCCGCACGATCGCGTATTCCTTCATCGTTAGAGTCCATCTCTGCTCTGTAATCTCGTTCGGCGGGTCTCGTCTGCGCGGTGAGACGCCTCAATGGCGGCCGTCCGCGAAGAAGGCCAGCAGCTTGATGAGCATCTCGCGGAGCTCCCTTCGATCGACGATGAGGTCCACGAAGCCATGCTCCAGAAGGAACTCGGCGCGCTGAAAGCCTGTGGGCAACTCCTGGCGGATCGTGTCCTGGATGACGCGGGGACCAGCGAAGCCGATGAGGGCTTTCGGCTCCGCTATGTTGATGTCGCCCAGCATCGCATAGCTGGCCGTGACACCGCCCGTGGTGGGGTCTGCGAGAATGGAAAAGTATGGAACAGCCGCACGCCTTAAGCGTCCCAGGGCTGCGCTGGTCTTTGCCATTTGGACCAGAGAAAGGACCCCCTCCTGCATCCGGGCGCCGCCCGTGCAGGAGAGCAGAATCAAGGGCTTGTGAGTGGCCAGGGCGACATCGACCGCTCGGGCGATCTTTTCTCCGACGACGGACGCCATGCTCCCGCCCATGAAAAAGAATTCCATGATGCCGATGACCACCGGGTAGCTGCCGATGGTTCCGATTCCGCACTGGATGGCATCCTCCAATCCGGTCGCCTTTTTGGCTGCCTTCAGCCGCTCTGGGTAGGTCTTGGAATCTCTGAACCCGAGAGGATCGAGCGGCCGGAGCCCGGCATCGGCCTCCTGGAACGTATCGGGGTCCAGCAGAAGTTCGAGCCACTTGCGCGAGCCGATGCGGAAATGGTGCTGGCACCGGGGACACACGTGGCTATTCCTCTCCATATCGACCTTATAGACGATCTCCTTGCAATTCTCGCACTTGATCCAGAGCCCCTTGGGGACATTGACCTTCCCCTCTCCGACTCTGGCGTAAGGCCCACGTTTGACCATGCTCGCCCTCTCCTCTTATGGTGACCGCCTGAACGTTACACGGATCTCCCGGATCTGTCAAGGTGGGCGGGCCACCTTCAGCCTGGCCGGTACCGCTGCGTTGGTGGCACGATTGTTGCTAACTTTCCACGACGGACTACTTTCTCATGGATGGAGGCCTGCGGTGGCTATGGGCTCTCGGGGCAGGGCAGTCCCGTCAGACAGTGAGCGTCAGAGAAGGGAATCCGGTTGCGGCTCCGTCTTCCGGGTGCTAGGGTGAGAGGAGAGACGCGGCCCGACATCGAACCGCAGGGTGGCCTGATGATCGAGAATCACGTCGAGCAAATCGACCGGCTCCAGGCGAACATCGAACAGGTCCTCTTCGGCAAGTCCGAGGCGATTCGCCTAGCCATCGTCGCGTTGCTGGCCCGAGGACACCTCTTGATTGAGGACATCCCTGGGGTCGGGAAGACCCTGCTCGCCCAGGCACTCGCAAAGTCCCTCGGTGGCAGCTTCCAGCGGATCCAGTTTACCAGCG
Source organism: uncultured bacterium (assembly GCA_964499665.1). Lineage (GTDB taxonomy): Bacteria > Methylomirabilota > Methylomirabilia > Methylomirabilales > Methylomirabilaceae > Methylomirabilis. Next base: position 7,483 of record CAZCMC010000020.1, read on the forward strand.
ACCTGCTGCCGTCCGACATCCTCGGCGTCTCCATCTACGATCCCCGGCAGGGTCAGTTCGAGTTCAAGCCGGGCCCCCTCTTCGCCAACGTTGTCCTTGCTGACGAGATCAACCGAACCACCCCCAAGACCCAGTCGAGCCTCCTGGAGGCGATGAACGACTTTCAGGTCTCGGTGGACCACCATACCTTTCCTCTCCCCGCGCCGTTTATGGTGCTGGCGACCCAAAACCCGCTGGAGTATCACGGCACGCATCCACTGCCGGAGTCTCAGATGGACCGCTTTCTGTTGAGGCTTCGACTTGGCTACCCCGCCCGGGACGAGGAGAAGCGGATCCTGCGTGCGCCGGCCGCCTCGGCGGCCCTCGAGCGGCTGCAGCCGGTGCTCAGCGGAGACGAGCTCCTGGCGTTGCAACAGATGGTGGAGCAGGTCAGGGTTGACGAGTCGCTGGTGGACTACCTGATGGCCATCGTCGAGGCGACCCGTCACTCGGAGGCATTGACCCTTGGCGTCAGCCCCAGGGGAGCCCTCGCCCTGTACCGGGCCGCACAAGCGCTGGCCCTGATCCAAGGCCGCGACTACTGCATCCCTGATGACGTGAAGCGCCTCGCGACGCCGGTGCTTGCCCACCGACTGCTGGCCAAGGGCGGCCGGCTGGGTCGTGAGGGCGGCCAAGGCATCGACACGGCGGAGCGGCTCCTCCAGACGCTGATCGCCGACATTCCGGTTCCGGACTGATCACGAGGCTCTTCCGTGAGCACGCGTGTGCCCTTCCAAGCCCGGCTGCGGCGATGGCTGCGGCCACCTCGGACCCTCCGGCCCACCCGGGAGGGGTGGTGGTATCTGGCCCTCGTCATGGCTGTGGGCGTGGCGGCAACCAACACGGGAAACAACCTGCTGTACTTGGTCCTCAGCATGATGCTCGCGGGGATCGTCGTGTCCGGCCTCCTGTCAGAGCAGACTCTGCGCGGGATCGCCGTTCGCCGGGACCTAGTCGGCCCTCTCTTCGCCGGGCAGCCCGCATTCGGGCGACTGCTCGTCTCGAACTGCAAACGCCGCCTCCCGTCCTTCTCTCTTCGCCTCCGCGAGGTGGCTCCTACAGGGACGTCTCGTCTGCTCGCCTATCTCCCCCACCTGGCCCCGGGCGCGGAGCGCGAGATCGGGTACCAAACGCGCTTTGAGCGCCGAGGTCTCACTCGACCTCCGCGCATTCAGACCACCACGGCCTTCCCCTTCGGCCTGTTTGTCAAGGCGACCCAACCGGAGGCGGGCGAGGAGGTGCTCGTCCTGCCCAAGATCGACCCCCTCCCGGTTGATCTCCTCCGCGCTCTGGGCGAGGCCGGGGTCGCCGTCTGGCCTGTTCGCGGACCCGGGGTGGACCTTCACGACCTGCGCCCCTTCCGCGTCGGGGACGACACCCGCCTGATCCACTGGAAACAGTCGGCCAAGCTGGACCGCCAGATGGTGAAAGAGTTGGAGCTTGAGGAGGGGGGGCGGGTCACGTTGATCATCGAAGACCCGGCGCGTCCACCCCGTGAACCCGGAGAGATCGACCGCCTGGAAGAGGACATCCGGTTCGTCGCTTCGCTCGCCGCCCATCTGCTCCGTACGGATGCCGAGGTTGAGCTTCTCCATCATCACAGCGAGCGGCACGTCTATCGTGGCGAGGCCGGGCTGTTCCGCTTCCTCGAATATCTGGCGCGTTACGCGCCGCCAGAGAGTGAGGTGGTGGTGCCACCAGTGGGCGCAACAGGGGTCGGGTTGGACGAGGCGACGACCATCACCGTCTGGCTCGGGCGTGGGCTTGCCCTCATCCCCTCACCTCATGCAGAGGGAGGCCGCCTCCTTAAGATCGCCGCCGCGGTGCAGGATCTGCCTCGGTGACCTTCGACCGCTGGTTCCGACTCTCCTCGTTCCTCCTCATGGCCGACGCCCTCCTGGCCCTCTGGCTGGCCGACCTGCTTGGCCCGGTCGAGACCCTTCTCTTCGGGCTCGGCTTAGTGTTGGGCTTCCATGGCGAAGCGCGGAGCCTCTCGCCTCGCGTCAGGCGGATCTCGCAGCGGGTCGCCACCGCGCTGTTGCCCCTCTTCCTTGCTGCCGACGTCCTGTTTCTCGCCGACTCCCTCCTGCACGGCCTGATCCATCTGCTCACGCTTCTGGGCCTCCTCAAACTCTTTCTTCGCACGGACGACCGGGACTACCGTGATCTCTACATCATCAGTTTCTTTCAACTGGTGGCCGCGTCGGCGATCACCACCAGCATGGCCTTTCTGGTCATCTTCGTGGTCTATCTCTTCCTCGGGACCTGGGTCTCCCTTCTGCTTCATCTGAAGCGGGAGGCGCCGGAGCGAGGCCCAGAATGGACCGCGATGCCCGGCAGGCTGCTGCCCACCAGCTTGGTCGTCTCCACGATGGCCCTGTTGCTGACCGCGCTCCTCTTCGTCGCCATCCCTCGGACCGGGCGCCCTTATCTCCCCGGGAGGGCGATGGCGGGCCCGCTGGTGGTTGGCTTCTCTGAGAAGGTTGAGCTCGGCAGCTTCGGCACGATCCAGACCGAGTCGAGCGTCGTCATGCGGATCCGGCTGCCGAACATGCGGCCCGAGGAGGTTCAGCACGCCCCCCTCCGTTGGCGCGGAGTTGCCTTCGACCGGTTCGACGGGGTTGCCTGGACGATGAGCGACCAAGAGAGAGGGGCGCCCGAGCGGAGCCGAGGCGGACTTGCGACGATCGGGACACCGTCCGGAGCAGGGCGGTTGCTGCGCCAGGAGATCGTGCTGGAACCGATCGGCACACAGGTCTTGTTCGCCGCGCCACGGCTGATGCAACTGCTGGGTCCGTTCCCGCGCCTGTTCACCGATGCCGCAGGGACCGTCAGCCTCCCCAGCTCACCTGTGGGCCGCGTCTCGTACCTGGCACTCTCCGAGCTGGAGGGAACCGAGCCGGGCGCCCTGGGCGGTGCGGGCGGCGCCTTTCCCGACGCGATCCGGGAGACCTACCTCCAGCTCCCGCCGATTGCGCCGAGGGTCCGGGCGTTGGCAGAGGAGCTGGCCCGTGGGGTGCGGGACCCCTACGAGGTCGCCCGCCGCGTGGAGGCGCACCTCCGCGAAGGGTATCGCTATAGCCTCGATCTCAAGAGGGACAGTCGGTACGATCCGCTTGAGGATTTCCTCTTCGTTCAACGCGCTGGCAATTGTGAGTACTTCGCCGCCAGCATGACGGTCCTGCTTCGCGCTGTCCGGGTGCCGGCCAGGGTGGTGAATGGGTTCCAACGTGGGGAGTGGAACGAATACGGTGGCTATCTTGCGGTGCGCCAGCGTGATGCCCATTCCTGGGTCGAGGTCTACCTCCCTCGGGCCGGCTGGGTGACCTTCGATCCCTCGCCCCGTGCCGGCGCCGACGTGGCCAGGGACAACATGTTCGCCCGCCTCTCACGATATCTTGATTCGATTGCGGTGCGGTGGGATCGCTATGTCGTCTCCTACAACCTCTCCGATCAGCTCCGCATGGTCTCGGTCGCCCGGCGGCGGGCCGATCTGCTCCGGTGGCGGGGACTCGAACTGGTGAGAGGGATGGAGCGAGCTGCGGACGCTGCTGTGCGCGCGCTCGTCGCGAGCCTCCGGGGGTCCGGGCTGCTGGTGCTCGCGCTGGTTGGGACGGCGGCGGGCCTGCTGGTCGCGCTGCGCAAGCGCCCATTCGGGCGAGGGAAGCTTAGGGGTAGCGGTGGGCAGGGCTCGGTGCGATTCTACCGAGAGCTACTCCGCCTGCTGGCGCGCAAAGGCTTTGTCAAGGGAAGAGCTCTCACTCCCCGTGAGTTCGCGGCAAACGTGGAAGCCGATGGCCCGCCGGAATTTGCAGGGGTCTCGCAGGTCGTAGAAAGCTACTACCGGGTCCGTTACGGCACCCGACAGCTCTCCGAACCGGAGCACAAGTGGATCATCCAGATCCTCCAACGCCTTGGCACTGAGCGGCTCCAGCATTCAGCCACCATCGGACACGATCGCATTCCACCCTCAGGGACTCCCGACGTCTGATGGGCAACTTTTCCGCCGCGCGGCACAGCTCCGAAACAATCCTCTCGCTTCCGGGCACACGCAGTCCGGCGTCAGCACTAACCTCGCACGGGTGATTACTTCGACGAGATCACGCCGCACGCGACCCTAATCCCAGCGTTTCCGGCGGGATCGGTTGTGTCGTCATCTGGGGCCGCATGGATCACGAGAGCTGAGCCCTCGCGGCCGAAGAGGGAATTCTTGCCGTGCTCAAGAGTGACCTGGGACACAATTACCTCGGCGGAAACGGTGCGGTCAGGCCCTACCACCAGGTTGGGTAGATCCCCCGCATGCGCGCCCGCTGGATTCTTCATCCCATGCTTCTTTCCGTCGGGGTTAAAGTGGCCGCCGGCCGATGTGAAGTCGGGCGGGTCACACTTGCCGACGGCGTGGATATGGAACCCATGGGGCCCAGGGGAGAGTTTCCAGGCCTGCAACGAGATTCTGACGCCCCCCTGCTGCTGGGTGAGAGTCGCGCGACCCACCGTCTTTCCCTGTGAACTGAGCAGCTCTACCTCAGCCGTCTGGGCGCTCACTTGGCTGTGGGCAATAGCAGTGAGCAGAAATAACCCACCTGCGACGAAAGCTGTGCGCCTCATATGTGTTTCCTCCTCCCGGTTAGGATGTTGTGTGGCCCGTGTCACGCATCATGGTTTCAGGGCCGAACGGCTTCATTGATCCCGGCTCGACCCCAGCGAATGGTCCTTATGAAATCAGGGGAATGAAGGCGATCGCGGGTCAGTATAGCGGAGCGGTGCGACCGGCGTCAATACCACCTTTGCAGCTTGCTTACCACGGCTTCGCCACACCAGACCAACCCCGATCGTTCTCCGATCTGGCGCGGTCAGTGATCTACCAGAGAGGCGAGTTCGGGTAGCGCCGAGCCAATATTCGATCGAGTCCGAACGAGCGACCGGAACGGGTGAGAAAAACGACCAGAAGGCCGGCTATGAAGGCCTGATCCGACGTAGTGGCGGGTGACCCGCCCCCCTTGGCGAGGAAGAAGTGGAGCGTCATGAAGATCCCCCCCAGCGCAGCCGGCCTTGTCAAGAAGCCGAGCAAGAGCGCCAAGCCGGCCAGGACCATCCCCCAGGCGACCATGTGGGCAAAGAGCTGATGATGGGGAATCGCCAGACCCTCCAGGAACGGTTTGTACCACTCGAAGGCGACATCTTTGGCCCAGCCGAGCAATCGCTTCTCCAACACCCCCGGGCGAGTGAAACCGCCGGTCAGCTTCCCGAGCCCGTCGAGCAGGAAGTAGTAGCCGAAAAAGATGCGCAGCAGCGCAACCTGCCATAGCTTGGTCTCTTCCTGCCAGTTGCCCCGTAGGTCGTCCAACACTCCCTCCTTATTTCACCGAGAAGATGAAGCGCCCCCGCGCCGTGTGCCCGTCCACTGAAAGGATCTTCCAATGGACCACATACTGTCCCTGGGTCAGCCTGGTGATCCGAGCAACCAGGTAGGTCCGGTCCCGAGGGTGCACTCGAGCGTGACCGTCCTCGACCCTCCGGCCGGCTGAGTCCGCAACCTCGATCGAGTTGAATTCATCTTCGAGGCGCTCGTTAAACCAGAGCTCCACCGAGGCCGGCGTCTCGGCGAGAGCCTCGGAGGCGTTGGGTCTGGAGCGAATCAACTTGGCATGTGCGAGCGCCTTCGGGGGGACCAAGAAGCCGGCGAGAAGGACAAGTCCACTCAGGGCGATGGGTACCAACCTCGTCAACCGCCTGGCGTGAGGCCTGCCTCCAACGCGCTGACGCGCTACCCTTTCTCGGCCGCGAAGACCCGGGTCCCGTCCTCTGCGCGAGCGGCGATCATTCTCAAGCCGGCGGCTGCCATCAGCGATTCGAAGATCGCGTCCGCAAACGGAAACCGCTCGGCGTCAAAGGCGAATTCCACGTGCTCGCCGGGCTGAAGCTCCTCGGCGTGGATCCGGAACACCCGCTTGAGATAGATGATGCTATCGGCGCTACACGCGGGGGCTCGGACGACAATGCGCCGCATCGGCCGGATCGCTGCTAGATCTTCTTCCGCATCATGTACCAGCGGTCGGCTCCCGCCTTGGCCCGCTTGTCGGCCTCCTCGAGGGTCTGCGGCGGGGGGACGATGACCTCCTGCCCCGGCTGCCAGTTGACCGGGCAGGCCACCCCGTACTTGTCCACCGTCTGCAGGGCTTTGAGGCTCCGGAGGATCTCGTCGATGTTGCGGCCGAAGGGGATCGGGTAGTACATCGCGAAGCGGACGACCCCCTCGGGATCGATGAAGAAGACGCCCCGGACGGTGAGGCCGACCTCGGGGTTGATCAGGTCGTAGAGGTTCGCCACCACCTTGTCGGGATCGGCGACCACCGGGAACTCGACCTTGACCTTGGCCGTCTCCGCCATGTGGCGGAGCCACTCGATGTGCGAGTAGATGCTGTCAACGCTGAGGCCGATGATCTCGCAGCCGAGGTCGGTGAACTCCTTGTGGCGCTTGGCGAACTCGACGAACTCCGTCGTGCAGACCGGCGTAAAGTCGGCCGGGTGCGCGAAGAAGAGGACCCACTTGCCGCGGTACTGCGACAGGCTCAGGGGGCCCTTGGTGCTATTGGCGGTGAAGTCGGGGGCTTTCGAGCCGATCTTGACCATTGGTGCCTCCTTCGGGAGATAGACTGTGAAGCGTCCGGGACGAACCCGTCACCCTTGCTTACGTCAGGCGCATCGATCCGGTTTCATTGTGCGGGTCAAGCGCCTACCTCGCCCGCGCACTCCGGGATATCGGTTCGCGAGCCTGTTAGTGTATCCTCTTGCCAACGGGATGCGCAACCCTTTTCGGCTCTTCAGGCTTTTGTGTGGGTGCCCTTCAGATTCCTCCCCTTTGTAAGGGGAGGTGAGGAGGGGTAGAAGCATCCAGAGGCTGAGCCTCGCGGGAGACCTGTCTGCGTGCGGACACCTGCCTACCGCCCCGGCGGGGCAGACAGGCGCACAGGCAGGGCCGTGGTTCGTGAAAGCCGGCAAGCTTTCTACCTCCCCACGCCCCTCCTTACAAAGGAGGGGACTCCCTTCGGAACCACCCACGTCCTTCCAAGAACCCACACGATTTCCGGAAGAACCCTCTTTTCTACCTCCCATCAGGGCGCTCATGTACAGGCCACAGCACCAAGAGAGACTCACCCGGTGCCGCGCCGTATCCTCGGGACGAGCCACGCCACCGCCAGCAACAGGCTCAGCAAAGCGACCGTCATCTGAGCGGGTGGGAAATCGTAGTGGTTGGCAA
>CAZCMC010000021.1:0-14332 GCA_964499665.1 uncultured bacterium
ATTGTAGTTCTCCATTCAGAGAAGGACGTTCAACCTCATAGCGATTGATGTTCGATGGGATTTCAGATTCAGCTCCATGGTCTCTTTGAACTGCGGGTTCACAGTCTCACCTCCGTAATGCTCGACATCCCTTGCCATCCAGAGAGTGTCTTCGACACCTATTCAAAGCAACGGGGATGCCAAGGACAATGATTAGAAAAAACAGGTAGTTATCTCGACGGTGGGTTAAGGATCGGCGGTGTTTGGTTGGGGGACCAGGGTGCGGTGGGTGAAACTTCGTCAATCAGGGGCTTGAAGTGGAGTCCTGTTACGGCGTTTGAAAGCAGGTGGCGGGGACAGAGGCAGTCGAAAATGCGCCTCGGTCAGATCTTGAACCGGAGCGCAGCGGGAAGGATCTCGATGGTCGCGGGCAGACGACCTACGCATTCACCGTCCACATCAAGGAGCACATCCTCGTTGCTGGTTGCTACAACCTTCTTTGCCAGGAGAAGTCGCGTGCCGGGGTCATAGACGTGAGTCCCGTCGTAGAGGGAGCGCCACTTCAGGATGAAATCCTTCAGACCGAAGCCCGTCCAGATCGTGATATCAAAGCGCCCGTCATTGATGTCTGCATAAGGGGCGACCCACATGCCGCCGCCAAAGTACTGCGAGTTACAGACGGCGCAATTGGTGATGGTCATAAATTCAGGAGCACCGTTGCCCACAGTAAGAGTGACGGCCTGATCCTGGTACCGGAGAAGCGTCCACGCAGTTGTCAACAGAAAGGCCAGCCTCCCTCCCATACGCTTGCTGACACTCGTGACTGCATGGGCCACAGCTCCCCCGCAACCGAACGACGCCACGTTGACGAAGACCCGCTCCCCGGACTGGCCCTCGTGGCCGGTGAAACGCACGTGGCCTACATCGATCATCCGGGCATTGCACCCCGACAACCGGGCACAGGCTTCCTCAATCGTTCTGCCAATGCCGAATCCCCTGGGAAAATCAGACCCCGTCCCTTGCGGGATGACGCCAAGGACAGCGCTGGGCGCCACAGGACGGCCTTCATCGAAAAATCCGCAGGCAACCTCGTTCAACGTCCCATCCCCTCCGACGGCCACGACCATCTCGAAGCCGTTCGCAAGAGCCTTGCGGGTCAGGGCGGTGGCGTGCCTGGGGCCTTCCGTCATGGCGTGCTCGAACGGACCCACCTCCCGCCCCAACGCCCAGGCGATGCGATCCCAACGACGACGCGTCGCCCCTGAAGCCGAGGCCGGGTTCACGACCACGAATGTCCGCAGGCTCTTATTCATCGCCTTCAGATGGATCGGGTGAGGAGAAGCAGGTCGATTATGCTGCGGATCGATAGCGGGCGAGTGGCGAGGTACTCACGTTCAAGGATGTCCGGTCCCCACTTGAGCTTATAATGGGCCTGGCTCTCCGCTGGATAGATCACCTTCCCGTATCTATGCAGCCTCCGCACCGCCCATGCAACCACTCTGTTGGCCCCTGGGAGTTCCTCGCCCTCAACGATGAACGGGGTGAAGCCAAAGTGTAGGAACTCCACCCCGTCGGCGATCATTCGCTCTATGGCGCACGCGTTGCACAGCTCCATTGCGCCGGGCGGTGCGGCTGGCAGACGCCGCGTGAGGTCGTGCAGGTAGCCTGGATTCTTCCCCCAGACCGGAACGTACGTGATGAAGCCGACCGCCCGGTCGCACGCGTCCAGGACCATGAAGATTCGCCGCCAGCATTCTTGGTAAGTCCCGATCTCCCCAACCATGAAATCGAGTTCTTTCCGCCCCTTCCCCTCGAGCCACCTTGCGCTAATGGCGTGCAGGTGCGCGAAGGTGCGCTCGTCGCGGGGCACGTCCCGTCCTACCTCAACGACCCGGAGGCCGGCCTTCCGAGCTCGGTTGATCTTGTTGCGGAGCTGCATCTTTGAGGTACCGCGCAGGCTGTAGTGACGCAGCGTCAGAGTGAAATTCGTGCCGAGCTGATTCACCGTAAACCCGCGGTCAAGGAACAGCTTCACCTGCGGCTCCCGCACCTGCACCACGATCACACGCCGGCGGCGTAACGCGGCCTGTGTCAGGAAGCGGTCGAGGAGCTCCTCTTGCGACGCCAGAGGCGCGTGTACGCCTCCGAAGGCGATGAGGTGCCGCCCCTGTTCACGATAGGCGATGAAACCCGGCACGCCGTCCACCGTGAAGCGCTGGTTGCGAGGAGACAACGCCAGGAATCCTGATGGGTGGTCAATCAGCGCCGAAACATCGAGAGGATGAAGCCATGGGTGCTCGATCGCGCGCGTGGAGGTCATGCATGTTCTCCTTACGCTATCCTGTCCAGAAGTGACATCATCCGCACGGTGGATTGGACGGCGAGCCAGCGCACTGGCTCGAAGGGGATCAGTGGTGGATTGTTCCTGTACCATGGCAGATCCTCCATTGCCGCGCCGTCGCAGAGCAGGTGGGTGACCCAGGCCCCGGAGGCGACCGAGAGCGCGAGGCCATGTCCGCACCAGCCGAGAACGTGGAGAACCGAGGGCCTACGGCGCATTCGCTGAATGGCCGGCAAGGCATCGCGGACATACCCGATGACACCGGTCCAGCCCCCTGCTACCCGCACAACAACCTCAGTCGGAAAGGTCCTCGCAAGCTCCTTGGCAAGCCGATCGAGGGCAGTCGCGCTGCTTCGATCCTCATCCGTGCAGCCGTCCCATCGGTAGCGCGGCGCGCCGCCGCCGAAGACGATCCGGTCATCACTAGTCAGGCGAAAGTAATTGAAGATTCGTTTTGCGTCGAGCACCCCCTCACGCCCTTTCCACCGCAACGCCTCGCGCGCACGAGACTCGAGCGGCTGGGTGGCAACAACCTGAAGATGGACCGGCAGGATGCGCCCCCGGAGCAAGCCAAGGGAAGGCGTGTATGCCCCGGTCGCCACCACGACGTCGTTCGCGATAATCTCACCGCCACCAGCGATCTCGAGGCGGACCGGGCGGTTGTCGTCGATGCCAGTCACCCGGGCATCCTCAAAGATCGCGCCGCCTCGAACGGTTACGCACTTAGCAAGACCGGCGAGAAGCCGCGTCGGATGAAGCGTTCCTGCGACCGGCAGCCTCACCGCCGCCGGGCCGCGGGCGATTCGACGTTTGCATGGCGCCAGTCGGATCGTCCGATCGAGCGCTTCGTCGTCCAGCACCTCGGCGGGAAGATCGAGCGCCCTTATCAGCGCGGCGAGCGCGGCAACGCGAGTTCGCCCAGCCGGCGAGCGCGCCACCACGAGCTGTCCGGTCATCTCGAGCTCGCAGTCAATTCCCTCTCTGGCGACGAGCCTACAGACGTCTTCGACTGCGCGCAGTGTCGCAACATAGAGTGCTCTTGCCCTCGCCGGACCATGCCGCCGGACAAGAGCGGGAAGGCTCTGCCCGACGCCCGGGCCGAGAAGACCCGTCATGCGTCCCGATGCGCCAGCGCCGATCCGCCGGGCTTCCAGCACGACAAGACGCGCGCCGGGCAGCCGTCCGAGCAGGTGGTATGCTGCCGAGAGTCCCGCCAGCCCTCCGCCAATCACCGCGACATCAGTCCGGAGGGTCCCGCCCGGCAGGCGCGGATACTCTGGGGTCTGAAATTCCGACCAGATGGGCGCGGCCGGGATCATCGTTGCACCGCCCCCGCGTCAAGAGCGCGCGACACGACGCTCGACCGGCGCACGCGCCAAATCCGCCCGTCGACGAGGTAGTGGTGAAAAGCAACTCCCCAGCCCAGGCCGATGAGGACGTTTCGCGCCAGATCCGAGTGCACGGCCGCAACGCCAAGTACCCGCGGGCCGTACCAGGCAAGCCCAAGCGTCAGCCCAAAAGCGAGGTAGCGGAGCAGACTCCCCGATGGTGTGCGACCGAGGCCCCGCTCGTACTGCCAGACGATACGGTGGTATTGAAGATTGTGGAAGATCGTGAGCGTGGCCAAGATCGTCAGCAGATTTCCGAGGAGGCCGAAGACGGCCAGATGGAACGAGATCACAATGGCCAGTAGGAGGTGCTTGGGGCCCAGGCGGAATGGCTCTATACGTCCTGACAGCACCAGGCAGATAGTCGCAGTCAGCGCCAAGCCAAAGGCGACATCGAGCCCGAGACGGAGGGATGGAAGCAGTGAGGCCGGCACCATGTGCGGCAACCCACTCCGCGCGTAGGACTCGCTGAGCGAAAAGCGAAGGTACGGATAGAGGCAACCCACCCAGAGGATAAAGCTATCAAGGCGGGCACCCCGGCGCTCGTTCTCGCCGGCGCGCTTGCGGTAGAGCATCAGAAAGCCGTAGTGCTGTCGCACAAGATGCCAGTAGGCCCAGAGATACGCGGCGAAGAGGAACGCCTGGAAGAGCCAGCCGGCACCAACCGGCTCCGCGCGGGTTATCGCCCGTAACGCGCCGTCGAGTAGCGCGACGGCAGGACCGAGCGCGAGAAGCCCCCAGGACCAAGCCCCCGGAAGCCCGGCGCGTGACCCTTCGTCCGGAGCGAAATAGGTCCGGGCGTAAGTCCCCCAGACGTGCGTGCCGTCGAAGAGTACGCCCCACAGGAATACCGCCAGCACTGCCGGGTGGCCAGGCGCGTAGCTTGCGTCGTCGAGGCGAGGCGCGGCCAGGAAGAAGGCCAACAGGCCCAGTCCCGCCACAACCGACCCCTGAAACCAAAGAAGGTCATCTCGCCGGGAGAGGATCCAGGACTGAGGTGAGACCACGAGGCTAGACATATTGCGGGACCGGGCTGGTCGCGAAGCGCGACCAGATGCGCTGCTGAATGTTGCGGCCAAACCACGAATTGGCTAGCTCGAAGGCCCGCCGCTGGAGCAGATCGCCGAGGGGGCCACCCAGGGCGAATAGGCAGCTCATCCAGTGGGACGAGCGAATCATGGCGGTATTGACTGGCCGTCGCTCGCGCTCGTACGCTTCCAGCGCCCGATCGAGCGAGGTGGCGCGCGCGCCGGCTGCAAGCGCTGGCCCGACGTGGCGCGCGAGCACGGCGGCATCCTCGATGGCCATCGTCATCCCTTGCGCCATGACTGGGTTGATGACGTGGATCGCGTCGCCGATCAGCGCCGCGCCTCGACCCGAGTAGAGCGGAGCATGGCCGCGCCAGAGCTTGTAGAGGTGAACCCCGACGGGCGAGGCACGACGGCCGACCAGCAGGGCCGAGCGATGCACGATCCTGGCCAGCTTGTCATGCACCGAACCCGACTGGAAGAGGTGTTCGTCTTCCCGGCGGACGAGCACGGCAAGCCCGAGACGGTTTACGCCCGGTACGACCAGGATCCCCCCGTCCGGATGCAGCTCGGTTCGCAACACGTCCGGATGGCCCGCCGGCCGGTCGATGTCGAGAATGAAGAGCGAGTGGTCATATTGTTTACGAGGCAGCTCGATCCCGAGTGCCCCGCGAACAAACGAGTAGGAGCCATCAGCCCCGACGACGAGCCGGGCGCGGATCTGCTGCTCCCCGCCGCCGTCACGGGCCAGCGCAACGCCACGCACGCGTCCCCCTTCCTCTAGGAGGCGAACAACGCGGCTGTGGTAGCGCATCTCGACGCGCGAGGTGGCCTGGGCCGACTCGACAAACACACGCTCGATCTCGGGATGTGGAAGGACGAGGTACGGGTCATGCACCCCCGGGAGCACAAGTGGGACGTCGAGTAGGACGCCGGCCTTGTAGTGAAAGAACTGCATCCGCGAAACCTCGCGGGCGCCGGCGGCGCGACACCGATCGAGCGCGCCCCACTCCCTGAGTAATTTTGTCACGGGGGGAAGCAGGCTCTCGCCCCGGTTAATGTTGCCAGGGCCGGAGTGGCGATCGACGACCAGAACGCGCAAGTCGTAGGCGTGAGAGAGCGCCAGGGCGAGCGCGGCACCCCCCACGCCGGCGCCGACGACGATCACGTCGAATGTGTGGGAATCAGAATCAGTGGTCAGGCGCGTAGTGTTCATCTGGACTCCTTTCCTGTGTGATCGCCGGCGCTGACTGCCGCCCCCACCGGCGGTTCGACTGGAATGGCAACGACACCGGCTTGTAGACGTTCCCGAAGATCCCGCGATCGCCGGACAAGTGGATCGGGACTGCGAGCATCGCCCACTCGGCGCCTCCGCTCGCCAGCCCCCAGAATCCCACGCCGACGCCCGCGACCAGGTAGCTGTGTGTCACGTTGTAAAGGTGATGGTACATCGGCGCGATCTTGCCTCCGCCCGCACGCCGAACGGCGATCGCCCCCGGGAGATAGCCCACAAGGTCGATCATGACGAACGCGGCCGCAAAGCGGTCCCAAGCCACGTCGTTCGCATGCAGCGCCACGAGTGCGCAGAGCGCGAGCACAAGGGTCGTATGCTCGGCCCGCACCCACAGCCAGGTCTGTGTGGTATGGAAACGGTGGGTATTGTTCATCTTAGTCGAGCCCGGCCCGCGCGATCAGCCGTGCGTGCTCCTTGTCGATGCTGGCGTGAATCATCGCCACCTGCTCCTCGTAGGGTGTCGCCGTGATAAGGCGTCCGGGCGCGATCTCGGCGTCCGCGAACACCTCCGGATGAAGCCGAGCCACTGAATCGAACAGGCTCACAAACTCCCGCACGTAGAAGCTGAACACCTCGCGCATGGCGAGGCGCGCTTCGGCGCACAGGGCGGCGGCCTTCGCCCGGCGGGCGGGATCATCCAGAAGAAGCGTCCGCACCACGTCGGCGCCAAATGCGACGTGGCGGGTCTCGTCGATGAATGCCCCGCGCACCAGGCGGGCGAGGTATGGATCGACAGGCTTCCAATAGCGCTCCTCGTACGAGTAGAGCGGATGCGCCATTCCCTCGAGCACCAAGTTGGTCAGGACCATCCCATCGATGAACGAACCTCCGTCGGCGACCTCGTAGCAACGCTGGATGAAGCTGCGCAGTGGGGGAATGAGAATCGCCTCGGTGGAGGCCGCGAGGTCCTGACCGCAGGCCGCGCTCGCCAGGTCGAGGCGACGCCGGAACACTTCGTGATGACGCGCCTCGTCCAGCGTCTGCTGGGCGGAGAAGTTGAGCGCGTCCACGCTAGGCGCCAGCCTGGTGAGGGCTCCCGAGACGCGCAGCGACGCTTCTTCGAAAACCACGAAGAGGGCGAGGTCGAGGCGGTGCACCTCGGCCAGCGGAGCTGAACTCAGAATCAGCTCCGGCAGATCCTCCCCGAGTGCGTCGAGCGCGCGACCCTCGCGGGCCCATTGGTCAGAGACTACCGAGTCAAGCCAGCGTGAGATCGAAAAGTTAATCGCCATCTGTCCCTCCTTGATTCGGAAGATATGAAAGGTGCATCACGTCAAGCTCGCGGGGCGTCAGCCACGCGCCGCCGCCCCGAGGAGGACACCGTTGCCATCGAGCAACGGCGCGGCAAGCCGGAAGCCGTGCCGTTCAGCGATCGCAAGCATGCGATCGACCTCGGCCAACGGGACGTCGTTGCCGATCCCGCAGTCGCGCGTCTCACCTTCAAGCGCCAACAGGATCGTCTCGGCCACGCAGGCGAGCTGTACTCCGTCGGGCAGACCCTGTAGATTTCCCATCCCAAAGCGCGTTGTTGGATCGGGGAGGGCGACGAGGCCGCCGTCGATCACGGTGAGATCAGCGCGTGCCCTGATTCGCCGAGAGGTGTCTGGCGGCCGGGCGACGTCGCAGATGATTGTTCCCGGCGCGAGCGGAGCGTCGTCGAGAACGGGACGACCGGCCGCGGTCGCCGTGATGATAATATCGCAATCGCCGAGCCTTCTCAGGTCCGTGCTGATGTCCACGGCGGCAGGACGCCACGAGATTTCCCGGCGCAGCCGCAGAAGGTGCTCGATCCCTGTGGTCGGGTTGCCGATCAGAATCATGCGCCGAGGTCGCTCGCGCGCCAGCAATCGCGCGCAAAGGGCGCCCACGGACCCGCGCGCGCCGACGACCGCAACGCGCGCGTCGGCGATGGCGAGCTGACGCTCTTCGGCCAGACGGCGCGTCGCCGCAAACGCCATCCCGGCGGTGAGGGCGTTTCCGGTCGTAATGGCCGGTCCCCGGCCTATGACCGCGAGGCCACGCTGGCTATAGGGCACCGTGTATCCGCCGAGGCCGACGATGCGGACGCCGAGCGAGGCGGCCAGATCGACCGCGCGCCGGATCTCGCGACCGACCCACCGAAGTCCGCGACGGGCCATCTCCTCGGGCAGGAGGAACAGGCCCAGGATGAGGCCATCAGCCACCGCCCCCGTCGCCGAGCGGATCGTCGGCGCGCGCATGAGCACGCCGGGAGGAAGCTCGGCCGCGAACGCACAGAAGCGACGAAGCTCCTCCGGCGCAAGGCCGCTCAGTGATAGATCGGCCGCCGCGACGTCCTCGGGGCACGTGTAGTGCCCGAGAAATGCGTAACTCGGGGCCGGCGCGTACGTGCCAATCGATGGCGGCAGGATGGCGGGAGGCTCCTGATCGCTTATTGCGACCGAAACGGTGGCTCGAGGATGGTCGAGCGCGCCAATCGCGCGCACGATGGTCTCGGTCGCACCGCGATCGAGCGAGTCACAGACTGACTCGATCCCGTCGAGGGCTAAATCAAGCTCCTGGTCCGAGATGACGAGAGGCGGCGCCACCCGGAGCACAGGTGAGGTCCCGAGTGTTGGCAGAATCAGCACCGAGGCGTTCTCGGCCACCGTCGCAGCGACGGCGTAGGCGTACAGCCCCTGATGTTTGAGGAAGGAGAGGAACGCGCCCTCATCGTCGCCAGTCGGTCGGAGCTCGATTGCGGTCATGAGGCCTCGACCGCGGACCGCAACGATGATCTTGGGATAGCGCTCGGCAAGCTGGACGAGGCGCGCCAGGAGACGCTCGCCTTTGCGAGCCGCATCGTCGCAGAGCCCGCCACGCGTGAGCGCGTCGAGGACGGCAAGCCCGACCCGGCAGGCGACGTTGTTGTTGGCAAAGGTGGACGAGTGCCGGAGGGCGAACCGTTCGTCCCAGAAGGCAGCCGACGCGAAACACCCGCCGAGGGGGAAGAGGCCGCCGCCGAGCGCTTTTCCAACGAGCAGAACATCAGGCGCGATGCCTTCGTGCTCGCACGCAAAGAGGCGTCCCGTCCGTCCAAGGCCCGTCTGCACCTCGTCAAGGACGAGCGCAACGCCGTACCGCGTGCAGAGATCTCTGACACGCCGCAGATAGCCCGGCGGCGGCAGATGAACACCGCGCTCGCCCTGGATCGGCTCCAGGAAGAATGCCGCGATCCGGTCGCCGTCCCTGGCGAGGCGGGCGGCAAGCGCCTCGGCGTCGCCGAATTCAACCCGCTCGAAGCCCGGCGGAAGCGGGCCGAAGCCCTCGGCATATTGCGTCTGGCCCGTGACCGCGAGGGCGCCTAGCGTCTTTCCGTGGAACGAGCCGTGCGCGGAGAGAATGATCGGGCGGCGGGTCCGCGCTCGCACCAGTTTGATTGCGGCCTCCACCGCTTCAGCTCCCGACGTCGTGAAGATCCCACGCGACAGATTGCCGGGAGCGAGGCGCGTGAGCCGTGACGCGAGCTCCTCCGCGTAGGGGGCGCGGTAGGGTTGCACCATCGCCGGCTCGGCGCCGTCGAGGGCGGCGCGGACAGCGTCGATCACACAGGGCGCATTATGCCCCAGCGCCACGGCGCCGTATTGCGCATAGCAATCCAGGAACCGGCGGCCGTGCGAATCGAACAGCCACACCCCCTCGCCTCGCACCCACGCACGGTCCATGCGGAAGAGCGCGAGCAATCGGTGCAGTGTCGGATTGAGAGGATGACTCATCTGGACACTGGCGGAAAGATCGCGGCATTCAGGCCATGACGAGAGCGCCGCCTCCCTGCACACACACCATGAGAGGCATATCCTGGATAGAGCCCCGCCGCACCAACCGCACCACATTTGCCACTGGGATATCGGAACTCGGTCATGAGCGTTCCCTCCTTTGATAGTCTGCCTGCAGGAGAGAGCAACCATGGTGCCAGGAGCGAGTGCTTGAAAAAACAGAGAGTTAGGACTATAGTGGGGGAAAAATCAGCGGTAAGTGGGTGGGGGATGAAGTGGATTTGGGGCCAACTTCGGCAGTGGCAAAGGCATGAGCCATGTCTGCGCAAGAGAGCACCCGAGAGAGTGATCCATTAGCCGAGTTGATCGGCGACAGCCCGGGGATCGAGGCCGTCCGGGAGAAGATCGGGCGGCTGCTTCACCGTCAGGGTGACTCCCGCCGGCTCCCTCCTCTCCTGATCTATGGCGAGACCGGGACCGGCAAAGGGCTCCTCGCTCGGGCGGTGCACCGTGGTGGCCCTCGCGCCAGCGGCCCCTTCGTTGACATCAATTGCGCAGCCATCCCCGAGACCCTGCTCGAGGCGGAGCTGTTCGGCTACGAGCGCGGAGCATTCACCGACGCCAAGCAGGCGAAGGTCGGACTCTTCCAGGTCGCACACCGCGGGACGATCTTTCTCGACGAGGTGGGGCTCCTGCCCGATGGACTTCAAGCCAAGCTCCTGAAGGTGATCGAGGAGCGGTCGGTCCGCCGGATCGGCGGCACGCGAAATGAGTCGGTGGATGTTTGGATCCTTGCAGCCACGAATGAGGATCTCGCCACGGCCATACGCGAGCGTCGTTTTCGCGAAGACCTCTACCATCGCCTGGCGGTCCTGACTCTCTGGATGCCGCCGCTGCGGGAGCGAGGCCGGGACATCCTGCTGCTTGCCGAACACTTCCTCAAGAGGGCCTGCGCCGAATATCACCTGCCGCAGAGAACCTTGGCCCCCGACGGTCGCGCGGCCCTCCAAGCCTACCGATGGCCGGGTAACATTCGAGAGCTGAGCAACGTCATCGAACGGGTGGCGCTGCTCTCAGAGGCGCCGTTGGTGACCGCGAAGATGCTCGGGCTGCCGGACGTGCCTCTGTCGCAACCGCGAGAGGCGGCCCGACCTGACCAAGCGATCTCCCTCGCGACCGCAGTCGGTACCGTCGAGCGGGATCATCTCCTCGAGGCGCTTACCCAGACCAACTGGAACATTACGCGGGCTGCGGCAGGCCTGGGGATTTCTCGCGACACGCTCCGCTACCGCATCCAGAAGCACAGCTTGCACCCTCCGGGGGCACTGCAGCGTCGCCGACGAGGCGCCTCGGGACCCAAGGCGCCGGCGCCGGCGGTAGCGGCGCCCGAGCCTCCGGCCCTCGCGGTTGTCCCAGGCGCCCCGGGGACGGTTCCCGTGCCCGCGGGCATTCGGTGGGAGCGGCGGCGGCTCACGCTGCTGCGCGCCGCCTTGGCTGCGCCGCCGGGATCAGACTCCCCCTTGTACGCCAGCCGGCCGCTTGAGGTCCTAGTGGACAAGGTGAAGAGCTTCGGCGGGCGCGTCGAGGAGCTGAGCCCGAGGGGGATTGTCGCCGCGTTTGGCCTCGAGCCGGTCGAGGATGCGCCGAGGCGTGCGGCGCACGCCGCGATGGCCATCCAGAAGGCCGCGGAGCGAGCCCGGCGTGGGGGCACCGAGCCGCTGGCGGTCAGGATGGGAATCCATGTTGACCAGTTTCTGGTGGGGCAGGCCAGCGGTACCATCGAGATCGACCTGGAGGCCAAGCGCCAGGCGTGGATGGTGCTGGAGGCGCTGGTGACGAGCGCTGAACAGGACACCACTGTGGTCAGCGAGGCGGCCGCGCCATTCCTGGAACGCCGCTTCGACCTGGTGCCGCTGGGTGGCCCGGAGCTGCTGCAGGGGCAGGCCCACCGCCTGGTTGGGCATGAACGAACGGGACTCCGGTTCGGAAGGCGCATGGCCAGGTTCGTGGGGCGGCGCCACGAGCTGGAGCTGCTGCACAGCCGACTGGCCTCCGCAATGGCGGGGCACGGGCAGGTGGTCGGGATCGGAGGCGAGGCTGGGATCGGCAAATCGCGGCTCCTGTTCGAGTTCCGACAGAGCCTCGCGGGCGAGCGGGTCACGTTTCTCAGGGGCCGCTGTCTCTCTTATGGGAGCGCCATTCCCTATTTTCCGATCCTCGACATGTTCCGCCGCAACTACAGGATCACCGAGTCCGATCGTCCAGAGATGATCACCGAAAAAGTCCGCTTCCTGCTGCAGCAGGTGGGGATGGATCCGGAGGAGTGGGCGCCATACCTCCTCCAGATTTTGGGGGTGAAGGAGGGGACAGAAAGACTGGCCCCGCTCCCCCCGGAGGCGATCAAATCCAGGACGCTTGAGACGCTGCGCCAGATGAGCCTCATAGGCAGTCGGGAGAGACCGACTGTCTTCGCGGTAGAGGATCTCCACTGGGTGGATAAGGCCTCGGAGGAGTGTTTTAATTCACTGGTCGAAGGTCTGGGCGGCGCCCGCATCCTGTTCCTCTGGACGTACCGTCCCGGATATCAGCCGCCCTGGATGGACAAATCCTATGCGACCCAGATGGCCCTCCAGCCTCTCTCGCCTCAGGACAGCCTCAGCGTGGTGCACTCAGTCCTCCAGACCGAGCAGGTCCCCGAACCTCTCGCGCAACTGATCCTGGGCAAGGCTGAGGGGAATCCATTCTTCTTGGAGGAACTGTCCCGGGCAGTCGGAGAGCAGGCAGATCACCGCCTGACCGTGGCGGTGCCTGACACGATCCAGGAGGTGCTCCTGGCGCGAATTAATCGCCTTTCCGACGAACCAAAGCGGCTCCTTCAGGCAGCCGCCATTCTGGGGCGGGAGGTTTCATTGCGCCTGCTGGGGGCGATCTGGGAGGGCCCAGGCGTCCTGGACCCGCATCTGAGGGAGCTCACCAGGCTGGAGTTTCTCTATGAGCAAACCTGGGCCGCAGAGCCGGTGTACGTTTTCACCCATGCCCTGACCCAGGAGGTCGCCTACGAAAGCTTGCTCATCCCTCGCCGCCAGGCCCTTCATGAGGCTGCAGGCAGGGCCCTGGAGGCCCTGTACGCGGACCGCCTTGATGAAGCGATCGACCGGCTCGCATATCACTACTCCAGGACCGAGAGGGCCGACCAGGCCGTGGAGTATCTGAGGCGCTCTGCCAAGAAGGCGGCCCAAGGGCATGCCCATACCGAAGCCATCAGAGCATTGCAAGAGGCCCTCGCGCACGTCGAGCGGCTGCCGGCACAGGAGCGAGACCGCCAGCTCCTCGATCTCACCCTTCGTCAGGCCTACTCCCTCACTCTCTTGGGCCGATTCCAGGAAGTCCAGGAACTCCTCCTGCGCCAGCAGGAGCGTCTGGAGCACCTCCAAGATCCAGCCGTGGCCGGACCCTATTATTTCCTGCTCGGTCGTGTTTCTTTATTCTTAGGAAATGTCGAGCAGGCGGTCCAGAGTGCGGCGCGATCCATTACAGAAGCGAAGCGTTGTGGCGACAAGGCGACCATGGGGAAGGCCTACTATTTGCTGGCACAGGAGGCCCCCCTGTCCGGGCGAGGGCGTCAGGGAATCGAGCACGGCCAGCAAGCGGTGGCTCTCCTGGAGCCGACTGGGCAGCAGTGGTGGATCGGCCAGGCGCACTGGGTCGTGGGGCTTAATCACGCCCAAATGGGCGAATTCGAAGAAGCCCTGCAGGCTGAGGCGCGGGCCTACGCCATAGGAGAAGCCTCTGGAGACCGCCAGCTACAGGCTTCTGCCGCCTGGGCTTCCGGGCTCATCCGTGCGCTGATGGGAGACTGGGAAGCGGGGATCGAGGCGTGTCAGAGAGGCTTGCAACACTCTCCGGATCCACTCAGCATAGCGGTCGCTTTGGGGTGGCTGGGTCACGCGTACCTGGAGAAGGGAGATTTCGCTAACGCGATTCCCTTGCTCCAGCAGTCAGTCCAGAAGCTCGGTCAGTTTC
The DNA here is from genome assembly GCA_964499665.1 of uncultured bacterium. Taxonomy (GTDB): domain Bacteria; phylum Methylomirabilota; class Methylomirabilia; order Methylomirabilales; family Methylomirabilaceae; genus Methylomirabilis. Next base: position 13,788 of record CAZCMC010000021.1, read on the forward strand.
CCTTCGCCCAATTCCAGGGATGGTTCATGATATGTCTGGCCGAGGGTCATCGTCTAAACGGTGAGATCGAGGAGGCGTTAGACCTTGCCAACCAGGGACTCGCAATCACCAAAGGCGCGAAGTCTTCATACGGGGTCGGGTGGTCCCAGCGGGCTTTGGGCCGAATCGCCCTGACCAGAGGCTCGCTTTCTGAGGCGGAGACCCATCTTAATGAAGCCCTGCAAATCTTTCACTCGCTTCAGGCGCGATACGACCTGGGCCGCACCCACCTGGACCTCGCTGCCGTCGCCCACGCCCAAGGGAAGAAGACGGAGGCCGCGACAGATCTCAGACATGCCCATCGCTTGTTTACGTCCTCGCGGGTCCCCAAGTATGTGGAGCGAACCGAGCAGCTCGCCAATACCTTCGGGGTGGCGCTCTCGGGGGAGCCCCCCGACGATCTGTCCGCTGCTTGACAGAGCGCAAAAAGAAGAATAAGCTCGCTTCTTCTGAGAGAGACCCCGCTTCATTACAAACCCAGGTGCAACAAGATGATTGCATTTATG
>CAZCMC010000022.1:0-4566 GCA_964499665.1 uncultured bacterium
GTGACCCCTCTGGTTGATGTCGTCCTGGTCCTTCTGATCATCTTTATGGTCACGACACCAATGCTTCAGCGGGGGACTGACGTCCAGCTTCCGACGGCGCGAGTCTCGGGGGTGAAAGAGGAGGAGCGAATTACCCTCACGGTGACCCGGGACAACCGGATTTACGTAAACAACCAACAGGTGTCGAGGGACAATCTCGAGCCTCGGCTGAGGGCCCTGGCCGCTTCTGGCAAGGAGCGGGTCCTGTACTTTCGCGGCGACGCCAGGGTCCCGTACGGCGTCGTCATCGACGTGATGGACGCCATCAAATCCTCCGGTATCGAAACGGTCGGGATGATCACCGATCGGCCCGGACCCAGATAGTTGACAGTGCCGCCCGCCTGCCCTCTTTTCCTCACTGAGTTCAGAGATCATCTTCTCGGTCGGCGCTGGGGATCGCGCAGGCCGCCGTACGGGAGTGCGCCTGTATCTTGCTGGTGGGGGTACCCCGGTCCCCTTCCTTGGATTGGGGCTGGAGAGGAGTCCTGAATGTTCAGACTGATCCCACGGGAAGAGAAGTTTTTTGATTTCTTCAAGGAGGCCGCCGGCAACATTCTAGAGGGAGCGAAGGTCCTCGTTCAAATGACGGATGAACAGGGAGGAGACCTTCAGGAACGATGGAAGCAGCTCGAGGATTTCGAGCACGAGGGGGATAAGATCACCCACCAGATCATGCGAAAGCTCAACCGGACCTTCATTACCCCGATCGACCGTGAGGACATCCACAGCCTGACCGTGGCGCTGGATGACGTCATCGACCTGATCGAGGCGGCAGCCGCCCGGATGTGTCTCTATAAGATCAAGCAACCGACCGAGGAGGCCAGGAAGCTTGCCCAGTTGATTCTGAAATCGGCGGAGGAGATCGTGAAGGCGGTTTCGAACCTCGAGCGCATGGACGATGTGATGGAACATTGCATCGAGATCAACCGGCTCGAGAACGTGGCGGACGATGTCAGCCGAGAGGCGATCGCCGGGCTTTTTGACAGTGACCACGATCCGATAGAAGTGATCAAGTGGAAGGAGATCTACGAGACGATGGAGACGGCCACCGACCGATGTGAGGATGTCGCCAACATTGTTGAGTCGGTGGCCCTGAAGAACGCGTGATCCAAGCGACCCGCCAAGCAAGGATCGGGGGACCTCCTCAATCAGATCGAACCCGGCATGGTGGCAACAGACTGAGGGGAGGAGCCGACACTGCCCATTCAACTGCTGTCAACAGTCGCTTGGGCGAACAGGATTCTCTGCGTCCGCCCTCGAATCCCCGATCGTTAACCTCTGACCGAACCTAAGCTTTCACCTGTCTGTACGAAGGACCGCACATGTCTGGACTCGTGGTCTTCATCATCCTCGTCGCATTGATCTTCGACTATATCAACGGCTTTCACGATGCCGCCAACTCGATCGCGACCGTGGTTTCCACGCGCGTTCTCTCGCCAATGCAGGCAGTGGCCTGGGCTGCGGTGTTCAATTTCATCGCCGCATTCGGCTTCGGGGTCAGCGTGGCGACGACCATCGGCAAAGGGGTGGTCCATCCTGATGCGGTCAACGAATATGTCATCCTGGCTGGACTGTTCGGCGCCATCGCTTGGGACCTGATCACCTGGCACTACGGGATCCCGAGCAGCTCGTCCCATGCCCTCATCGGGGGGTTGACCGGTGCGGCGATCGTCAACGCCGGCGTTTCAGCCCTGATCCCCGCAGGGATCTACAAGATCCTCCTCTTCCTGGTCCTGTCCCCGCTACTGGGTTTGGTACTGGGCTTCGGGATCATGGTGATTGTGATCCGGCTTTTCTGGCGGGCCCGCCCCGGACGCGTGGACCGATGGTTCCGGCGACTCCAGCTTGTCTCGGCCGCCCTGTACAGTCTGGGCCATGGAACCAATGACGCCCAGAAGACGATGGGGATCATCGCCGCCCTTCTGTTTAGCTCGGGCTACCTGGGTCGGGAGTTCTATGTCCCTACCTGGGTGATTCTGTCGGCCCACGCGGCGATCGCCCTGGGGACTTTGGCCGGCGGGTGGCGCATCGTCAAAACCATGGGGATGCGGATCACGAAGCTCAAGCCGGTGGGCGGCTTCTGTGCCGAGACCGCAGGCGCGGCCACGCTGATCTTCACGGCCATTGCCGGGATACCGGTCAGCACCACCCATACCATTACCGGCGCCATTGCCGGGGTAGGAGCGACGACCCGCCTCTCAGCAGTGCGGTGGGGAGTGGCCAGACAAATAGTCTGGGCCTGGATTCTCACTATCCCCCTCTCCGCTGCCATTGCCGCTGCCTCGTTTGCCTTGATCAAACTCTTGTATCTCTAGCCGCTGCCGGTATGGTCAGGCCCCTGATTTCCCTTGACAGTACAGGGGTTTGATACTAGCCTTCCCTCGGCCTAACGGGATATTCTCTGTCAGAAGCAGCGGGGGATAGCCGGTGCGCCTCAGGGCGGGAGATTGTGGTCGTGGAGACCAGGGCGACCGCCACCAACTCTGAACTGAAGCTCCGGCGAGACGTCATCCCATTGGGTTCTTCCATGCGGGGCAATGCAGAAGCTTTAAACGACCTCTCCACGACCCCGTGGCGCATGAGGGCTCGCCGCCGAGCGGTCAGCCCGGCTGGACTACGCCACCGCCTGCACCAATCTTCCCTTCTCTGTGCCACCGTCTCAGTCGCCAAGAGGTTAGCCGCATCAATTCGACTCATTCCAACGATCCGCCCGCGATGCTCCGGTCAGTCGCCCTCCACGATCCCCTTCTCGGCCGGACCCAACCTCCGACCCTGCGCGTAGTCGCCAGATGAGAGCCGGATCGCCTTTGTCAGCAGCCGTCCCCGCGTCCACGATACCCAGGGAATCCCTAAGGGCGGGACGCCAGCCTGAAACCTTCAAGCAGTTCCTGTGCTGACCATGAGCTCGCCAGGTGAGGCGATCGAGTCAAATGCCGAGTAGTGACCGAGAAAGTTCTCCGAGGTCGGGAAGGCCGAACTTCCTCTCGACTCGCCCGGGAGACCGGATCGTTCGACCTCGGCGGCGGCGTCGGCCCAGGGGGTTGCGCCGAGTGCTGGGTGTCCCGGCGCTGTACAGTATCGGCTACGGCAACGTTGGCTCATCGATCTACTATGCCCTTGGGATCACAGCGGTCTATGCCTTGGGCGCCACGCCAATCGCGCTCATGGGCGCAGGGATCTTCTTTGTCTTCACGGCCGCCACCTACGCCGAGGGCGCAGCCCTGTTTCCCGAGGCCGGCGGCTCGTCCAGCTTTGCCCGACGGGCGTTTAATGATCTGTGGAGTTTCATCGCCGGATGGTCATTGATGTTGGATTACATGGTCACCATGGCGATCTCCGCCGTCACCGTGCCGTTCTACCTGGCCTACTTTTTCCCACTCCTGAAGGAGTCAAACGTCGCCAGCACCCTGGTTGGGATGGGCGTGATGGCATTCCTGATGGTGCTGAACATCGTTGGGGTGCGCGAGACGTCGAGGTTCAATATCTTTTGGGTCATCCTGGACTTGGTCACTCAGGCTCTGCTGGTGGTCCTGGGTATCATCTTTCTCCTGAACTTCCCGAAACTCTTGAGCTATGTCAAGTGGGGAGGGTCAGAAGACTGGCCGACGCTGGGGAACTTTATCTACGGTATCTCCATCTCGATGATTGCCTACACAGGGCTGGAGTCGGTCTGCCAGATGGCCGAGGAGGCCAGAGAGCCGGAGCGCATGGTCCCGCGCTCTCTGATGTGGGCCGTCGTGACGGTCCTCGGCATGTACGCCTTGATCTCAGTGATTGCCCTCTCCGCGATGACCCCCGCCCAACTTGTGAACGAATGGTCGAATGATCCTATTGCAGGCATCGCCCACTTCCTCCCGGACGTGCACCTTGCCGGGCTGACGATCTCGCTGTCCAAGATCGTGGCACCCTGGGTGGCACTCCTGGCCGCGTCGATCTTGCTCATCGCCGGTAACGTTGGCCTGATGGGAATCTCCAGGCTGGCCTTCTCGCTCGGGCAGCACCAGCAACTGCCAGCCTTCATGGTGAGGATCCACCCGAAGTTCCGGACCCCCTACATCGCCATTATCGCATTCTCCGCCGCGTCGATACTGTTGCTTACCCCAGGCCTCTTCGCTCCAGGGATTCTCCTTAAACTGGGCGACCTGTACAGCTTCGGCGCCATGCTCGCCTTCACGATAGCCCACGCCTCGATCATCGCCCTCAGGGTCAAGGCGCCTGATCTTCCCCGCCCATTCGAGCCATGGGGAAACCTCCGGTGGCGAGGCAGCCGGATCCCGCTGTCGGCAGTCCTCGGCATGCTGGGCACCTTCGCCGTCTGGCTGATCGTGGTTGTTACTCACCCCTGGGGTCGGACGGTAGGCTTCATCTGGCTAGCGGGCGGGATCGCCATCTACATCTTCTATCGGCGTCGCCAGGGGCTGTCGTTGACGCTCACGGTGAAGGCTCCGGCACCGGCCCTCGTCGAAGAAGCAGGCAGACACGGCAGATGATCGAAGCGTCCCGAATCCTGGTGGCCCTCAAAGACCC